>JBGUZS010000043.1:0-21273 GCA_045223835.1 Oscillospiraceae bacterium
GGCTCCTCCTTCTTCCTCAAATTCAATCCCATAATCTACGTCTTATTTTTTCGAGGAATGTGTCACCCATCATTGACGACTCTACAAAGCAACGGAGGAAGACACCCCCGGGAGCATTGACAATCCGGCGGGGACATGGTATATTCCCAAATTATTGGATACTTATGCAGGCTTGTTTGCCTGTCGGAAAACGAAGGGGAAAGAGAAAATGAAAACGATCACAGCCAAGTTCGGCGGCAGCAGTCTGGCCAGCGCCGCCCAGTTCCGCAAGGTCGGCGCGATCCTGGCCGCCGATCCAGCCCGACGCTTTGTGGTGGCCTCCGCGCCCGGCAAGCGGGACAGCGGGGATACCAAGGTGACCGACCTGCTCTACCGCTGTTATGATCTGGCCGCCGCGGGGGAAGATTTCAGCCCGGTTCTGGAGCAGATCCGGGAGCGTTTTGCCGCCATCGCCCGGGAGCTGAGCGTTGATTTCGATGTGGATGCCGAGCTGGCCCCCATCCGGGAGCATCTGCGGACCGCGCCTCAGCGGGACTATATGGCCAGCCGGGGAGAATATCTGAACTCCCGCCTCCTGGCAGCCTGGCTGGGCTGGCCCTTCGTGGACGCCGCCTCCTGCGTCCGATTCCATCGGGACGGCAGCTTTGACAGCGAGACCACCCAGGAGCTGTTGTCCGCAGCCCTGTCCAGGCTGGACCGGGCTGTGATCCCCGGCTTTTACGGGGCAGATGAAACCGGGCGGGTGATCACCTTCTCCCGGGGCGGATCCGATGTGAGCGGGTCCCTGGCAGCCCGTGCGGCCGCAGCAGACCTCTATGAGAATTGGACGGATGTCTCCGGCGTTCTGTTTACAGATCCCCGGATCGTCAAGGATCCCCGGCCCATCGCCTATATCACCTATCGGGAGCTGCGGGAGCTGAGCTACATGGGCGCTTCCGTCCTGCATGAGGATGCGGTGTTTCCGGTGCGGAAGGCGAATATCCCCATCAATATCCGCAATACCAACCGGCCCGAGGATCCGGGCACCCTGATCGTGCCGGCCCTGCCGGCAGGGGTCACGCCCGCGCCGGTCACCGGCGTGGCGGGACGGAAGGGCTTCGACGCCATCCAGGTGGAGAAGAGCATGATGAATTCGGAGGTGGGCTTCGGGGCCAGGCTGCTGGATATCTTTGCCGAGCTGGGCGTGCCCTTCGAGCATTGTCCCACCGGGATCGATACGCTGTCCGTGGTGGTCTCCGACAGCCTCTTTGCCCCCCATCGGGAGGCCATTCTGCGGGAGATGGAGGCCCGGTTGAAGCCGGACGCCGTGAAGCTGGAGGAGGATCTGGCCCTCATCGCCGTGGTGGGCTGCGGCATGGTGGCGAACAAGGGTATCGCCGCCCGTATCCTGGGGGCCGTCACCGCCGCCGGGGTCAATATCCGGATGATCGACCAGGGCTCCAGCGAGCTGAATATCATCCTGGGCATCGACGCGGCGGACTATGAGACCGCCATCCAAGGCATTTATGCGGAGTTTTACGGCAGATAAGCGGATAAGAAACCGAGTGGGCAGGCCGAGCGGCCTGCCCACTTCGTTTTGCGGATAGGATCAAAGCTTGATCTTCTTCCATTTGCCCTGGTTGTACCGGCCCATGATGATGAAGCTGCGGCAGATCTGGTCCGCGCAGACGGCGATCCAGGCGCCGGTGAGACCCAGATGCAGGGTGTCCACCATGAGCCAGGCTACGGTGGTCCGGATGCCGACGATGGTGATGAGCATGACCATGGCGGTGAAGCGGGTGTCGCCAGCGCCCCGGAGGGAGCCGCCCAGGATGAACTGGTTGGCCTGGAAGGGCTGGAGAAGGGCTACCATCAGCATCACGTAAGCGCCCATGCGGAGGATCTCCGCATCCTTGTTGTACAGACCCACCAGGAACCGGCGGAAGACCACAAAGAGCAGGGCGATGAACAGGGAAGCCACCAGGCCCATATTCCGGCAGCGCCGGCTGTAGTGCTCCGCCATATCCGGCCGCTTTTTGCCCAGGCTCTGGCCCACCAGGGCGGTGGAGGAAACGGCGAAGCCCTGGCCGATCATGAAGGACATGCTCTGGATATTCATGCAGATATTGTGGGTGGCGAATTCCAGGTTGCCCAGAGAGGCCACGGTGCGGGTATACATGATGACGCCGAAGCGCATGATAAACTGCTCGATGAGACTGGGGACGCCCACCTTCACGATGCCCCGGATGATATCCCGGTCAAAATGCAGGAAGTGCTTCAGCACCAGCCTGCAGTAGAAACGCCCGCTGAAAACGCAGTACAGGGCGATGATCAGGGCGACGCATTGACCGATGCCCGTGGCCAGGGAGGCCCCCGCCACCCCCAGCTTGGGGAAGCCCAGTTTGCCGTTGATAAGCAGCCAGTTGAAGCAAATATTCACCACGTTGGCCGCGGTATTGTAATACAGGCTGGGCTTGGCTTCGCCTGTGCCCTTCATACAGGCGGTGATCCCGGCGGTCCAGGCCAGCACCGGGAAAAAGGCAAACTGAATGCGAAGGTAAACAGCGCCCTCTCTCACCACATCGTCGTCCAGACCGCCGTTGGCCATGAACCGGATCAGCGGTTCAGACAGGGTGAAGCCCACGATGGTGCTGAAGATGGCAATGAACGTGATAAAAACCATGTTCTGCCGCAGGATGGCGTTGGCCCGCTGCTGATCCTGCATGCCTCTGGCCCGGGAGATCACGGCGGTAGCTCCGGTGTTCAGGGCCATGATCAGATTCATGAACAGGAATCGGGGCTGACTCGCCAGGCTGACGGCGCTGATGGCCTGGGGACCAAGGCCGCCCACCATCATGGTATCCACCATGGAAACCAGGCTGGTGAGGAACAGCTCGCAGAGGGAGGGCCATGCGATCTGGGTGATATCCCGGTACAGCTCCCGGGAGGTGATGGTATCCGGCAGAACCTTCCTTTCCTTCCTGGATTTCCGGTATTCCTCTTCCAATGTCTCTTCCGTGCCCCACTCCAGCTTATCCAGGGTGATGGGCTTGGTGGCTTTTCTCGGCGCTCTTTCCTGACTGATCTGCTTCTCTTGCTCCATGCGCTGCGCTCATCTCTTTTCCCTTCTTTATTCTATTAAAGAAAATTATACCATGGTATGGACTGAAAAGCAATGCGCCGGGCCGTCTCCATGAGACGGCCCGGCGGCGATTCGGTTCATTTTTTATAGCTGTCCTTCAGGGCGACGCTCCGGTTGAACACCGGGTGTCCGGGACGGCTGTCCGGATCCGTGCAGAAATAGCCGGTGCGCAGGAACTGGTAGCCGGGAGCGGACTTGCCCTTTTTCGGGGCGGGGGAGTCCGCCAGGCAGGCCTCCAGCTTGCAGTCCCTCAGGACCATCAGACTGCCGGGATTCAGGCATTCCATGAAGTCCTTTCCCGGACCGTCGGGATCGGGGTCGTTGAAGAGATAGTCATAGAGCCGGACCTCCCCATCCACTGCGGTGGCGCAGTCTACCCAATGGATGGTGCCCCGGATCTTCCTGCCGTCAGCCGGGTCGCCGCCCCGGGATTCCGGATCGTACTCGCAGAGGACCTCCGTCACATGTCCGTCTTTGTCCTTTATGCAGCCGGTGCAGCGGACCACATAGGCCCCCTTCAGCCGGACCTCGTTGCCGGGATAGAGCCGGTTGAATTTCTTCGGCGGCTCCTCCTCGAAATCCTCCCGCTCCACCCAGAGCCGACGGGAAAAGGTGACCTTGCGGGTTCCGGTTTCCGGCTGCACGGGATTGTTCTCGATGCTGACCTCTTCCGTTTGCCCCTCGGGATAATTGGTCACCGTGAGCAGCACGGGGTGGAGGACCGCCATCACCCGGGGAGCGGACTGGTTCAGATCCTCCCGAAGACAGCTCTCAAGAAAAGCCCAGTCCACGGTGGAATCCACCTTGGCCACGCCGATGCGCTCGCAGAAGTTTCGGATGGAGGCCGCGGTATAGCCCCGGCGGCGCAGGCCGCAGAGGGTGGGCATCCGGGGATCGTCCCAGCCGGAGACCACCCCGTCCTCCACCAGCTTCCGCAGCTTGCGCTTGCTCATAACGGTATAGTTGATGCCCAGACGGGCGAACTCGATCTGCCGGGGCTTCAGGCCGGGGATCCCGGCGTGCTCAACCACCCAGTCGTACAGAGGGCGGTGTTCCTCATATTCCAGGGAGCAGAGGGAATGGGTGATGCCCTCGATGGCGTCCTGGATGGGATGGGCGAAGTCATACATGGGGTAGATGCACCATTTGTTTCCCTGTCGATGGTGCTCCACGTAGCGGATGCGGTAGAGCACCGGATCCCGCATGTTGAAGTTGCCGCTGCTGAGGTCGATCTTTGCCCGGAGGGTCATGCTGCCCTCGGCGAACTCCCCGTTCTTCATCCGCTCGAACAGGTCCAGGGATTCTTCGATGGGCCGGTCCCGGTAGGGGGAAACGGCGGGCACGCCGATATCTCCCCGGTTCTGCCTGAATTCCTCCGGGGAGAGCTCACAGACATAGGCCAGGCCCTGCTTAATGAGGTTCACCGCGCACTCATAGGTCTGGGGGAAGTAGTCCGAGCCGTAATAGAACCGGCCGCCCCAGTCGTAGCCCAGCCAGTGGATATCCTCCTGGATGGCTTCTACGTATTCCGTATCCTCCTTGGCGGGGTTCGTGTCGTCCATCCGCAGATTGGTGATGCCCCCGAAGCGCTCGGCGGAACCGAAGTCGATGCAAAGGGCCTTGGCATGGCCGATATGCAGATAGCCGTTTGGCTCAGGCGGGAAGCGGGTGTGGATCTGCACCCCGTCGCACCGGGCGCCGGGCGCCATATCCTCTTCGATGAACTGTTCGATGAAATTCTTGCTTTCCACTTTATCCATAGCGAGACCCCCGATAAAAAACCGGCATGGCCTTAGCCATGCCGCAGACTGACGATTTCCGGGCAGGTGCGATGCGGCAGACGCTACCTGCGTCCGCCCTGCTGTCGATCCATCCACAGCGCCATTGCCCTTACCTCCGATTCAAGTATGGAAATATTAACATAGGCTTATGCGCCTGTCAATGCAGAATCGGGAGAAAACCGGAGCTTACGGTCATTTTTCCCAGGAAAGCAGATACCGCCAGTACAGTCCCCGCCGCAGCTTCGCCCCCGGTAGGAGCCGCCGCACCGCCTCCCGGACTTCCAGCATTCCCGGATAGTTTCCGCAGACAGGGATACCCAGTTCCTCGGAGGAGCGCATCCCATGCAGCCGGGAGCCGATCCGGGCGGGGATCACCCGGAGGCAATCCAGAATATGGTCTCCGAGGGAGGAGGGTGAGGCCAGCCCCACCACCAGCAGCCTGCCGCCCTCCGCCAGCAGGCGCTTTGCCTTTTCCAGGGAAGCGAGCATTTCCATATGATGCAGGGAGGCGACAAAGATTACGGCGTCAAGGGATTCCTCCTCCGGATACGCGGCAAAGGGACACAGGGAAAAGCGGATCTCCGGTCCATGAGGGTCCGCCTCCGCCCGGGCGATCATGTCCGGGGAGACGTCGATGCCGACGATAGTCCGGCCCTCCTCCCGCAGATACCGGACCAGGGTCCCGTCTCCGCAGCCCACGTCCAGAATGCGGAGGCAGCCCGGGAGCCGCCGCTTTATCCAGGGAGAATACGCGGTGTTGTGGTTCCAATAGGGCAGGGCAGACATGCTGACTCACCTCCGGTTTACCGCATTCAGCCTGATACTCAGTATACCGCAGGCGGGAGGAAAACGTAAAGCGGGAAATAATCCTTGACAACTGCGTGTTTCAGCGATATACTCCCGTTAATCTCAAAAAGGCTGTGACGGGGACCAGTACGCGCGAAACGCCGGTGCAGAGAGAAGGCGGCTGCTGCGAGCCTTTCCGGAACCGTGCGGAAGTCACCCCCGAGCTGCGGCCTGAAGGCGGCGTTGCCGCCCTAGGAGCCGACGGCCGCCTCCGTTACCGGGCAAAGCCGTGAAAGCGGCGAAGTGAGAAATCCGGGTGGTTCCGCGGAATATCTTTCCGCCCCGGGGACGCCATGTGCGTTCCCGGGGCGTTTGACTTTGCAGAGGAGTGTTACCATGAAAGACCTGCCCAAAACCTATGATCCCAAAGCCGTGGAGAGCTCCATCTATCAGATGTGGCTGGATGGGGGTTATTTCTCCACAAGACGGGATCCCGAAAAGAAGCCCTTTACCATTGTCATGCCCCCTCCCAATGTCACCGGTCAGCTCCATATGGGCCATGCCATGGACTGCACCCTGCAGGACATCCTCATCCGCTTCAAGCGGATGCAGGGCTATGCCGCCCTGTGGGTCCCCGGGGTGGATCATGCCGGCATCGCCACCCAGATCAAGGTGGAGGAGGAGCTGCGGAAGGAGGGTCTGAGCCGCTACGACCTGGGCCGGGAGAAGTTCCTGGAGAAGGTCTGGGACTGGAAGCACAAATATGGGGACCGGATCGTCATGCAGCAGCGAGTCCTGGGCTCCTCCTGCGACTGGGACCGTCACCGCTTCACCATGGACGAGGGCTGCAGCCGGGCGGTGCGGGAGGTCTTCGTGCGCCTGTTTGAAAAGGGGCTCATCTACCGGGGAAGCCGGATCATCAATTGGTGCCCCCATTGCGTCACCGCCCTTTCCGACGCGGAGGTGGAGTATCAGGAGAAGCCCGGCCATCTCTGGCATATCCGCTACCCCCTGACGGACGGCAGCGGCTGGGTGATCGTGGCCACCACCCGGCCCGAGACCATGCTGGGAGATACGGGCGTGGCCGTGAATCCCAACGACGAACGGTATAAGGATATGGTGGGGAAGACCTGCCGCCTGCCCCTGGTGGACCGGGAGATCCCCATCGTTGCGGATGAATATGTGGAGATGGATTTCGGCACCGGCTGCGTGAAGATGACCCCCGCACATGACCCCAACGACTTCGATGTGGGCCTGCGGCACAACCTGGAGGTCATCCGGGTGCTGGACGATAACGGCTTCGTGAACGCCGAGGGCGGGAAATATGAGGGCATGGACCGGTACGCCGCCCGGAAGCAGATCGTGCAGGATCTGGAGGAGCAGGGGTACCTGGTGAAGACCGAGGACTATACCCATAATGTGGGCACCTGCTACCGCTGCCATAACGATGTGGAGCCCATTATCTCCGCCCAGTGGTTCGTGAAGATGGGCCCCCTTGTGGGTCCCGCCATCGAGGCGGTGAAGAGCGGAGCCACCAAATTCGTGCCGGACCGCTTCTCCAAGAACTATATCAATTGGATGGAGAATCTCCATGACTGGTGCATTTCCCGCCAGCTCTGGTGGGGCCACCGGATCCCCGTGTGGTACTGTGCGGACTGCGGCAAGATGACCTGCAGCCGGGAGGACCCCACGGAATGCGCCCACTGCGGCAGCAAGAATATCACCCGGGATGAGGACGTGCTGGATACCTGGTTCTCCTCTGCCCTGTGGCCCTTTGAGACCCTGGGCTGGCCGGATGAGACCGAGGACCTGAAATACTTCTACCCCACGGATGTGCTGGTGACGGGGTACGACATCATCACCTTCTGGGTCTCCCGGATGATCTTCTCCGGCTGCGAGCACACGGGGCAGACCCCCTTCCACACCGTGCTGATCCACGGCCTGGTACGGGATGACAAGGGCAGGAAAATGTCCAAATCCCTGGGCAATGGCATCGACCCCCTGGAGATGGTGGAGAAATACGGCGCAGACGCCCTGCGGATGAACATGGTCAGCGGGAACAGCCCCGGCAACGATATGCGCTTCTTTACCGAGCGCTGCGAGGCCATGCGGAATTTTGCCAATAAGCTCTGGAACGCCTCCCGCTTCGTGCTCATGAATCTGAGCATCACGGACGACCGGCTGCCGGAGACCCTGCGGCTGGAGGACAAGTGGATCCTGAGCAAGCTGAACACCCTGATCCGGGAAGCCACGGAGAACATCGAGAAATACGAGCTGGGCGTGGCGGTAAGCAAGATCTATGATTTCATCTGGGACAGCTACTGCGACTGGTATATCGAGCTGACCAAGACCCGGCTCCAGGCCGACGACGCCCGGGCCAAGGAGGACGCCCAGCGGGTGCTGAACTGGGTGCTGTGCCGCATCCTGAAGCTGCTCCATCCCTTTATGCCCTTCATTACGGAGGAGATCTGGCAGGCCCTGCCCCATGAGGACAGCGCCCTCATCGCCGCCTCCTGGCCGGAGTACGATCCCGCCCACTGCTTTGATGCGGAGGAAGGGGAGCTGGAGCGGATCATGTCCGCCATCAAGGCCGTCCGGGCCCTTCGCGCGGAAAAGAACGTGCCCCCCTCCAAGCGCCCAGGCATCACCGTGGTGACGGATAAGCAGGACTGCTTCCGGGATGGGATCCCCTTCCTGAAGAAGCTGGCCGGGGCGGGCGAGGTGCGGATCACTGCGGAGCCCCCGGCGGAGGCGGACGGCATGGCCGTGGCCGTCACCGAGGACGCACGCCTGTTCATTCCTCTGGCGGAGCTGGTGGACGTGGAGGCGGAGCTGGCCAGGATCCGGAAGGACCTGAAGAAGGCGGAGAGCGACCTGGAGCGCATGGAGGTCAAGCTGAAAAACGAGGCCTTCCTGGCCAAGGCGCCGGAGAACGTGGTAGCCGCCGAGCGGGAGCGGGGAGAGAAGCTGAAGGCCCTGGCGGAAAACCTGCGCGTCAGCCTGAAGAAATTGGAAGCCCTCCGCTGATTCGACCCGTTTCCCTGAACAGACCGTTCTATACTGACCCTGCGGACATTGTCCGCAGGGTTTTCTGTTTGACCGGAAAAGGGGGGGCGGAGCTTGAACATCACCGGATCATGCGTGAACGGCACGCTTACGCTGCGTTTTGCGGGAGAACTGGATCATCATTTCGCCCGGGAGGCCCTGACGGCCCTGACGGAGCGGATCGACGCCTTCCTGCCCCGGGTCTGCCTGCTGGATCTCCGGGAGCTCACCTTTATGGACAGCTCCGGCATCGCCCTGATCCTTCGGGCGGAGCGGGAGATGCGAAATCTCCGGGGAAAGCTCATCCTGGAGCACGTACCCGAGCAGCCGCTGCGGGTGATCCGCGCATCCGGCCTGGAGCGGCTGGCGGAGATCCGGGAATGAAGCGGAAAAGAGAGGTGTACATAGATGAAGGTGAACAATGAAGCCAGGGTGGAGTTTCCCGGCCTGTCGGCCAACGAGGCCTTTGCCCGGAGCATCGCCGCCTGTTTCGCGGCGCAGCTGGACCCGACCCTGGAGGAGCTGGGGGATCTGAAGACCGCGGTGAGCGAGGCGGTGACCAACTGCATCGTCCATGCCTATCCGGATGAGGCGGGCCGGGTATCCCTTCGCCTGCGCATCCTGGAGGGAGACGTTCTGGAGGTCCGGATCCGGGACTGGGGCGTAGGGATCCTGGATGTGGAACGGGCCAGGGAGCCGCTGTTTACCACCGGAGGAGAGGAGCGTTCGGGTATGGGCTTTTCCATCATGGAGTGCTTCATGGACGCCCTTCGGGTCCGTTCCGCCCCGGGGAAGGGGACCACCGTCACCATGCGGAAACGGATCGCCGGAAAGGCGGGCCGCTGAGGGTGGCCTATGCCCATGATCTGCTGGAACGGGCGAGAGAGGGGGACCGGGCGGCGGCGGAGACGCTGCTGGAGGCAAACTCCGGTCTCATCTGGAGCATTGCGCGGCGGTATTTCGGCTGCGGCGTGGAGGGGGACGACCTGTATCAGCTGGGCTGCCTGGGATTTCTGAAGGCGGTGCAGAGCTTCAGCGCGGAATACGGCACCCGGTTTTCCACCTATGCCGTACCCAAGATCAGCGGAGAGATCCGCCGTTTCCTGCGGGACGACGGAGCGGTAAAGGTGAGCCGAAGCCTGAAGGAACGGGCTCAGGCGGTACGGATGGCCCGCAAGGCGCTGGAGCAGCGGCTTGGCCGGGAACCGGCGCTTTCCGAGCTGAGCCGGGAGACGGGGTTTACCCCGGAGGAGATCGCGGAGGCGGAGACAGCCACCGCCGCTGCGGCTTCGCTGCAGCAGGAAAACGGGGAGGATGGTCCGACTCTGGAGGAGGTGCTCTCCGACCCCGGGCAGGAGGAGAGGATGATCGAAACCCTGGCCCTGCGGGAGGCGATAGGGAATCTGCCACGGCAGGAGCGAATGGTCATCGCCCTGCGGTATTACCGGGGGCTGACCCAGACGCAGACGGCGGAGCTCATGAGGGTGAGCCAGGTGCAGGTCTCCCGGCTGGAGCGCCGGGCGGTGGAGGCCCTGCGCAAATCCCTCCAATGACTCTTAACAAAAGGGGAAAAAGGAAGTATAATGGAACGACTGCCCGGCGGTCGTTCCCTTTGCGTTTCCGGGCAGATCACAGAGATAAGGAAAGAGATCATGGATACATTCACCACCCGTTTTCTGGCTGCCCGAAGGGCAGTGATCGATATGAGCCTCAGCGACCTGAATCCTCAGCAGCGGCAGGCAGCGGAGGCCGCCGACGGTCCGCTGCTCATCCTGGCGGGAGCGGGAAGCGGCAAGACCACCGTGCTCATCCGCCGCATCGCCTGCCTTCTGCGCTTCGGAAGAGCGGCGGATTCGGAGGAGCTCCCGCCGAAGGCGACGGAGGAGGATCTGGAATTCCTGGAGCGCTATGTGCGCCTGGGGTCCCCGGAGGACAGGGAACGGGCGGAGGCCCTCTGCGCGCTGGATCCGGCCATGCCCTGGCAGATCCTGGCCATCACCTTCACCAACAAGGCGGCGGAGGAATTGACCTCCCGTCTGGAGCGGCTGCTCGGCACGGAAGCGGGGGATCTGTGGACCTCCACCTTCCATTCCGCCTGCGTGCGGATCCTTCGCCGGAACCGGGACAGACTGGGGCTGAACGGGGAGGATTTCACCATCTACGACACGGCGGACAGCCAGAGCCTGATCAAACGGATCCTGAAGGATTTTGCCATGGAGGAGAAATCCTATCCGCCCCGGAGCGTGCTGAGCTACATCAGCGCGGCGAAGAACAGCATGCAGGACCCGGAGGACTGCAGAAAAGCGGCGGGGATCGACCTGCGGCGGCAGCAGCTGGCGGATGTATATCGGGAGTATCGGCGGCGTATGCTCCAGGCGGACGCCATGGATTTTGACGATCTTCTGCTGAATACCGTCCGCCTCCTGGAAAACGACGGGGAAGTGCTGGACTACTACCGGCGGAAGTTTCGGTATATCTTGGTGGACGAGTACCAGGATACCAATATGCTCCAGTACCGCCTGGTGAGTCTTCTGGCGGGAGAACGGAAGAATCTCTGCGTGGTGGGGGACGACGATCAGGGCATCTATAAGTTCCGCGGGGCAACCATCCAGAATATCCTGGAGTTTGAGGAGGATTTCCCCGGGGCCCGGGTGATCAAGCTGGAGCAGAATTATCGGTCCACAAGCACCATCCTGGACGCGGCCAATGCGGTGATCCGGCATAATCAGGGACGGAAGGGGAAGACCCTCTGGACCTCCAATGAGAAGGGCGACCTTATCACCCTGTACACCGCCGGGAATGAGAACGAGGAGGCCCAGTATGTGGCGGGAAGGATCCTGGCTGCCTTCAGCGCGGGAGGGAGCTGGCGGGACCACGCGGTGCTGTACCGGGTGAACGCCTTGTCCAACCGGCTGGAGTATGCCATGAAGCGAAACGGCATCCCCTATCGCATCTATGGCGGCACCCGTTTCTATGACCGGGCCGAGATCAAGGATATGCTGGCCTATCTGGCGGTGGTGGCGAACCCCGGGGATGACCTGCGCCTCCGGCGCATTCTGAACAATCCCCCCCGGGGGATCGGGGACACCACGGTGGAGCGGGCGACCCAACTGGCCGCGGAGCAGGGAAGCTCCCTGTTTGAGGTGCTGAGCCGCGCGGAAGAGTACCCGGAGCTTCGCAGGGGCCTGAGCGGCATCCGCAGCTTCACCGGACTGATCCGGGATCTGCGGGAGAAGCGCACGGAGACCCTGGATGTGCTCTATGATGAGCTCCTGCGCCGGAGCGGCTATGTGGCCATGCTGGAGGAGCGGGATACCCAGGAGAATATCACCCGGCTGGAGAACATCCAGGAGCTGAAAACCAATATCCTCAGCTTCATACGGGAGCGCAGCGGCGTGGGCACCCTGGAGGATTTCCTGGATGAAATGGCGCTGTACAGCGATACGGACGAGATGGGCAAGGAGGGGGACTGCGTCTCTCTCATGACCATGCACAGCGCAAAGGGGCTGGAGTTCCCCACCGTCTTTGTCGTGGGCGCCGAGGATGGGCTTTTCCCCAGCACCAAGGCCATCGGAGAGGACGAGGAGATGGAGGAGGAGCGGCGGCTCTGCTATGTGGCCGTCACCCGGGCCAAGAAGAAGCTGTATATCACCAATGCCCGGCAGCGCATGGTATTCGGCCGTACCCAGAACAATATGCTCTCCCGCTTCATCCAGGATATCCCGCAGGAGTATCTGCAGAAGCTCCCCAAGCGGGAAACAGGGACCGGAGAGGGCTTCCGCGCCTTCCATACGGAGCCGGGTCCAGGGAGGGAAGGCTACGGCGCCCAGACCTCCCGACGCCGGCCGGAGCGGCCCCGGCCGGCGTCCAGACCGATGTACACCGCGCCGAAGAGCGCAGCGCCAGGATACGTCCCCAAGGTGGGAGAGCGGGTGCAGCATAAGGCCTTCGGCGGCGGAACGGTCCTGACGGTCAGGCCGGTGGGACCGGATAAGATGCTGGAGATCGCCTTCGATGGCTCCGGCACGAAGAAGCTGATGCTCTCCGCCGCCGCCCGCTTTCTGCAGAAGGAATGATCGAGGAACACCGCAGCCCCTTCCGGCGTAGAATGGAGTACCCATTTTGCGCCGGGAGGTGTTTTTATGCGCTGGAATTGCCGGAGGCTGGGTCAGGCTTCCATCCTGCTGGGGATGCTGATCCTCCTGGCCTTCCTGCTGCCCGCCGGCTGTTGGCCGGTGGGGCTGGGACTCCTGTTTATCCTTGCCGGGATCTGCATTCTGAAAGGCTGAAACCAAACATATCCGCTTCCTGCGGCGCATAGGCTGTACTGAGGCGGCGCTGCGGCGCCAGCCACGGAAGGCCGCCGACACCAGGAGGAGGAGCATGCAAAGTGGAGATCAGCTTTGAAAGCGAAAGCCTGAGGTACTTCGAGCGGTTGTATTCCGCGGCCTTCACCCATGAGGAGACCACGGAGATGATCGTACCGGATGCCCTGCCGGATGTGGGCGGCGTCCTGATGGTGGAGGGAACGGCCCTGCTCCGGGGCAAGGAGGCCAATACGGACAGCCTTACCGTCACCGGGGTCTGCGATCTGAGCATTCTGTACCTGCCGGAGGACGGGGGCGAACTGCAAAGACTGAGCATGGAGGCGCCCTTCAGCGCCGTAACGCCCTGCCCCGGACTGACGGAGCAGGGAAGGGCTGCGGTGAGCCTGCGGCTGATGAACGGGGAAGCCAGGCTGCTGAATTCCCGGAAGCTGCTGGTCCGGACGGAGGTCTGCATCTCCGCCGGGGTCTGGCTGCCCCGGCAGCTGGAATGGAACCGGGAATGCCGGGCGGAAAACGGGGTGGAGGTCCTCACCCGGGAATACAGCCTGATGCCGGTAACGGATGTGACGGAGAAGACCTTCAGCGCAGGGGAGGTGCTGGATCTGCCCGGAGGACGCCCCGAAGCCCAGGAGGTCCTCAGCGCCCGCATCAGCCTGCGCACGGAGGAGATGAACGCCGTGGGCAGCAAGCTCATCCTGCGGGGGACCGCCCGGATCGGCGTATTCTACCTGGCCGCCCGGGGGGAGGTCGGAGAGGCGGAGCTGCAGCTGCCCTGGTCTCAGATCCTGGAGCTGGAGGAGGAAGGCGCGGAGCAGCGGGTCGAGGTAACGACGGCCGTTACGGGCTTCCGGGTCGTCCCCGCGGAGGAGGGCGGCCTCCTGGCGGAGCTGGGGGCGGTAGCCCAGGCGGTGGTGCGCAGCCGGAAAACCATCCGCTGCGTGGCGGACGCCTTTGGGATCAGTCAGGATCTGGATACCCGGGTGGAGACGTTGCGGATGGAGACCGGCGGAGAAGTTCTGGAGACCGGGGATTCCGTCCGCCTGCAGCTGGAGGCGCAGAAAAGCGTGGGGCGTGTGGTCCATGTCTGCGTCGGGATGGGCAGGCCTCATCCGGAGGATGGGGAGTATCGGATGACGGTTCAGGCGAAAGCCCTGTGTCTCGGAGAGGGGGGCGGCTGGACCGCCCTGAGCGGAAGAGGAGAAACGGTCTGTCCCCGGGAGAGCAGCGCCGCGATGACGGCGGAGGCAGGGGAGGCCTACGGCGCGGTGAACGGCCGCGGGGCGGAGGTGCGCATCCCGGTGAATTATCGCTGTCCCCGCTGGGAAACTGGGGAGGTGCGCGTGCTCACCGGCGCGGAAACCGTCCGGGAGTCGGAACCCGGGGAAAAGCAGCCCGCGATCTCCGTCATCCTGACCCGGGAAGGGGACAGCGTCTGGAGCCTGGGGAAGGCGAACCGGGTCTCCTGCGCGGGGATCAGGCAGGTGAACGGCCTGGAAGGGGAGGAAGAGCCCGCCCCCGGCTCCCTGATTTTGGTGCTGCGGCAAAGATAAGCCTTGAAAACCGGAAACCTGTGTTGTATGATAAAAACAGATATCACACAGGGAGGAAGATCCTAATGTCCGGACATTCCAAATGGCACAACATACAAAAGACCAAGGGCGCGGCGGATGCCAAGCGGGCTCAGGCCTTCACCAAAATCGCCCGGGAAATGATCGTGGCCGTCAAGGAAGGCGGCAGCGGCGATCCCGCGAACAATTCCCGCCTGGCCGCGGTGGTGGCCAAGGCGAAGGCCGCAAATATGCCCAACGACAACATCAAGCGCACCATCGAAAAGGCGCTGGGCGCGGGCAGCACCGAGAACTATGAGCGGGTCACCTATGAGGGCTACGGACCTTCCGGCGTCGCCATCATCGTGGAGGCGATGACTGACAACCGCAAGCGCACCGCCTCCGAAGTGCGGCATTATTTCGATAAATACGGCGGCAATATGGGCGCAGAAGGCTGCGTCAGCTGGTCCTTCGACCGTCGGGGCGTCATTGTGATCGACAATGAGGAGGAAGAGCTGGAGGAGGATACGGTAATGATGGACGCGCTGGAGGCCGGCGCGGACGATCTGAAGACCGACGAAGGGATTTTCACCGTGTTCACCAATGATCCCTCCGCGTTTCCCGCCGTGAGCGAGGAGCTGGAGAAAAAGGGCTATAAGCTGCTCAGCGCCCAGGAGGAGATGGTCCCCCAGAACTATATCAAGCTGGAGAGCGAGGACGACCTGAAGAACCTCAATAAAATGCTGGAAATGTTTGATGATAACGACGATGTGGAAAACGTCTTCCACAACTGCGAGAACGCAGAGGGTTAAGCTGCCTTTTCCTGCCGCCGGATGCTGCCGCATCCGGCGGTTTTCCCTTCGGTATAATTCCGCCTTTGCCGGATATGCTATGGCTGAGCGAAACTGACGGAAATGAAGGGATAAGCATGAAAAAGATCTTTGTCCTGCTGCTGGCGCTGGCGCTGGTGCTGGCCCTGTTCGCCGGCTGCGATATGCGCAACGGCAAGGTGAGAAATTCCCCCGATGTGACGGAACTGCCGGGAAATACGCCGGGTCATACGCCCGTGGTGACGGATGTGCCTGAGCCCTCCGCGACCCATTCGCCGTTCCCCACGGCGACCCATACGCCCGATACCGGCGCAGCGCCCGGCACCAGTCCGGAACCCACCGGGGGACCGAACAGCACCGCAGGCCCGAACATGAGCAGCGCAGGCTTCGGCATGTGACGAACTGAAAACGGCTCGCCGGACAAGGCTCCGACGGGCCGTTTCTTGCTCATTCCCGAAAGAGTTTTCTTCAGTCTTTTCTTTTTTCCGACATTTTCACATCCTCGATTGTATTAGCAGTGAGAGGGGGTAAGCCGGGATGTCTGACTCTTTGCTGCGTACGGACAAAGAGATTGCGGAAATCTACATACGCCACAGCAAAATGCTTTATCGCATTTGTTTCGCGTACATGAAGAACCCTATGGATACTGAGGATGCGGTACAGGAGACTTTCTTTCATCTGGTCAGTAGCGGACCGGCCTTTGTCAGCGCTGAACACGAAAAGGCGTGGCTCATCAGAACCGCATCGAACATATGCAAAAATGCCCTGCGGCACTGGTGGAGGAAACGGGAAAATATCGAGGATTTCCAGGATATTCAAAGCGAGGAGACGGTCGAGACCGATGAAGTGTTCCAAGCGGTCATGGATCTACCCGAGAAGTACAAAACCGTGGTTTACCTGTATTACTATGAAGGATATACCGGTGCGGAGATCGCCGGGATCCTGAACAAACCGCAGTCTACGATCCGCAATTCCCTGCGCGATGCTCGCGCTTTTCTTAAAGAAAGGTTAGGTGATGATTTTCATGATGAATAAGCAGATCGTTGCTTCCTGGAACAAAATCGAGCCGGACAATGCTGCCAATAATCGTATGCTCGCTGCGATCCTGGAGCGAAACCACGCCGTTCAGAAGAAGGCATCAAGCGCAACAATCAGATCCGGAAGATCTCTACGCCGATCCGCCGCGATTGCACTTGCTGCCTGCCTGATCCTTGCCCTTGGCATTACGGCCTTAGCCGTCAACAAGTGGACCGGATATGCCGATACGGAAGGACTGTCGCAGGCGGAGATCGAAAGTCTGCTGCGGCAATATGCTCCGCGGATAACCCGTCAACTCATCGAACCGGACGGAACGATCCATTATCTGGATGACCAGAATAACGAAGTGATGGCGTTAAGCGCAAAGGATGCCGCGAAGTATGACGCTGAAATCCGGCAGGCGCAGGAACAGGCCGTCAGGGAGAGCACAGACCTGATCGATGTGGACAGCCTCGGATCGGTTCCCAATGGGATCACGGTGGTTCCGGTATCGGATGACGGGACCTTCCATGATTTCGCGCTGGGGAACGGGTATATGGTCCTGCTCTGCACAGCGGAGGGAAAGCCGTTTTTCCTCCGCGAGGGGGCCACGGTAACGATCCGTCTGGAGGCAAATGATGCATGCGGCATATCTTTCGGCGTGACGCTGGCCGGCGAGGAAATAGACAGGACATACGCAAAGGCGCAGGATCATCTGTTTTCTTATACCGTGCCGTCTGACGGCGAATACTGTTTCGCTCTGATATATGCCAGCTCCGATGCGAGCAGCTTTCAAAACTGCACGCTTATGATCAGGGGATAAAGACAGAATCCAATTTGCCGGCAAAGCGTTTCCGTATCATGCAGTCATACAAAACAGGAGCAGCGCAGGCTTCGGCATGTGAAACAAGACCCCACCAGACTGATGCCCGGTGGGGTGCTTTCTTGCCCGCTTTTCAAGCGGCCTGTTCTTCTACTGCTTCCTCGCCTTCAGGTAGCCCTTATATGCGGTGATATAGACGACCCTGTCGTTATCGGGATCGGTATACAGCTCCGCTTCCAGAGTCCAGTCAGAGGAAAGGTCCTGCCCGGATTTCTTCGGGTTTTCCGCGAAAATCAGGCTCCCGGCCAACACATAGCCCTCCGGCAGTTCATGCACCAGATCTTCGGAGATGGCGTCAGATATGCGGTATATCCCGCCGTTCCAGCGGATCGTGTAAGCTTTGCTGAATACGCCGCTGAAAAACAGGACAAGAACCAGGGCGACGGCAAGGATCGGAACGAGGATCAGCAGCATCTTTTTCCCGGAGATCGGACTGGCGCGTTTCGACTGTTCCAGCGCCTGCATGCGCTGCAGCTGCTGTTGTTCCCGGATCGCATTCGGGTCGACATTCGGAAATCCCATATCGTACCTCCTAGCTTCCGCTCATGCTGAGCGGGTATTCTTGGCCCTGGATGACCACGGCCTTCACCCTGCTGATGTCCAAAAACCGGGCGAAGCGGACAGACAGATAAGACCGGTGTGTCCCGTTGGGCATCTGCGTCCCGCCCCAGCCGATTTCCTCCAGGTATTCCGCATCGGCAAACTGCTCCGCCCGGGCCCCGATCCGGCTGCCATCCGAAAACAGGAGGTGTACGTCATAGATCGGAAGTCCTGCGGAAAGGGAATCCTCCCCCTCCCATGCCGCATAGACGTCGACCCATAGCCCAAAGGGAGAGAGCTCGATCCTGCGGAAAACTCCCTCTTCTTCTCCGCCGAGGGCCAGGGGGCAGGGCTTGAAGTCCGCCTCTGCGGAGAGGACGGCGGGAATGTCTTCCAGGCTGCCGTCAAGGGAGAACATGCGTGAGATCTCCATATGCATGGAACGAATGACGCTCTGGCTGCTGCGGATCAGGACGATATAGTAAACACAGTTGTCTGTGTTTTCCTCCGTATCCAGCCGTTCCAGCTGGAACCCGGGCTTCACCCGAGACGGCGTCTCCAGGTCAAAAGTGAATTCCACGTCCGGGAAGCGGTCTCCCAGACTGCTTCCGTCCAGACTGCTGACGGAAAAGACCACGAAATGCTCGTGTCCGTCCGAGAGAGCGCTCTCCAGGGTGAGCCTGAGGTTCCCATCGCTGACCTGAGCCAGATCGGCCAGGATGTACTGCTCCACGATGTCGTAGTTCTCCTGCCCGAAAAGGGAGCCCAGGAACCGCCCGCCTCCCAGGGAAAGGGCGAGGACGCCTGCGGCGGCCAGCATGGTGATCAGGGCGGCGATGAGCAGCGTGCGGGTGAGCTTTTTCCCCCTCCGGACCGAATTGCCGGAGGGCAGAGCCTGAGGCTCCGGGCGCATCCGTTCGCCCCCCGCACGGATCCTGTCCTGAACGCGTCTGCGGATCTTTTCCAGGATCGCCGGATCGAGCTCTGCGGTCATCCGGTCGGGACAGATCCCGCTGATCTCTTCAAGGGTAAGCCCGTCAAAGACATTTGTCAAAGCATTTTCCATGATTCTCCTCCTTCCCAGATCCTGCGCAGTTTTTTCATGGCCCGGCTCAGCCGGGTATCCACAGCGGCGGCAGTCATACCCAAGTCCTCAGCGATTTCCCGGGACCTCTGCCCGAAATAGTATTTTCGATAAACGATCCCGCTGTCCGGTTCCCCAAGGCTTTCCACTGCTTCCAAAAGCCGTCTGTGTTCATCCGCCTCCAGCACCCTCTGCTCCGAATCGGCTGCGTCTGTCAGATAATCCAGGCCCTCCGGCGGAGCTGTCCGCGCCTGTTCTCGGCTTTTCTTCCGATATAGATTGACGGAGCGGTTTCTGGCCACCACCGCTGTCCAGGCCCGGAGGGATCCCTTCTCCAGGTCGATTGCATCGGCCCTCTGATAGATCTCAAAAATAATGTCGCTCACACATTCCTCTATGTCCTCTTCGCTGGCGGCGCTTCCGGCCCTTCCGGCTACGATGGAATAAACCAGTCCCGCATACTGCTCCATGAATTGTTCGACGCCCTTTTCCGGTTCAGCCTTCATCAGCTGCAGTAAGGCTTGATCCTCCATCCCATCGGCCTCCTTCCCTGATTGATTCTGTCATTCTATTATTCAACCCTGAGCGGCGGAATCTGACAGTTTTTCCGCAGCTTTGCAGAGAGACCGCCGGAAGGGATTGCTTCCGCGGCTTCCCTTTGGTAAAATGAAAGCAATTCATCGGTAAGGGAGCGATCATTTTGATCTACGAAAACGGACAGGGCGGGGAATACGGCAAATATTTTGTCCAGACCCTCCAGTGCCCGCCGAACATGGGCACACCCGAATACCAGGAGCTGTACCGAAAGTTTTCTCACCGGATCCTGTGGATGGACGGGAACGTGGTGCCGGGGGCCTTTCAGATGAACACCGCCTGGTATTATGCGGTGCCCCAGCGGGATCCCATCTTCGAGGAGCATTCCCATCCCTACTGCGAGCTCCTGGGCTTCTTCGGCTCGGACCCGGAGGATCCCTACGATCTCCATGCGGAATTGCTTTTCACCCTGGGAGGAGAGGTACACCGGCTCACCCGGTCCACCATGATCTTTATTCCGGAAAACCTGCCCCATAATCCCATGCGCATCCTACGGGTGGACAAGCCCATGTTCCATTTCTCCATTGTGCCCAACAGCACCTACGACGGAACGAATACCTATAAGTAAACCTTGCCGGGCGGCCTGAACAATCAGGCCGCCCGGCGCATTCCGCCTGTCCCGGGGTCATCGGTACAGGCTTTTTCCCTCCGCGCCGGTGAGGTTGTAGGCGCAGAAGGGGACCATGCCGTAGCGCGGGTCGGATTCGCAGATGTAGCAGCGGCGGAGCCGGTCCAGGTCAAGGTTCCAGGCGTCCTGGAAGAGCATGCCGGAAATGGCCAGGGTATTGTTGTGGGCCTCTGCCAGAAAGTCGTCGAAGCCCTGGGGTTCGGAGGCCGCCCCGTCCCCGCTCTTTATTCGGAGCTTCGCGCCGCTCCACTGCCGCGCCACGCTGGTTCGGGACTGGGCGGAGGTGGTGCCGCAGCAGCAGGAATCCCCTCGCTTCTTCAGGGGCTTCAGGGCGCCGGAGGGGAGCTTCATGTAGCTGGCGTGGAAGGAGCAATAGGCATTTTCCGCACCGCCGCCGGTGAAGTCCTTCGCCTTCATGCGGCCTCCGGTCTGCCTTTCCACCTCCGCCAGGAGCCGGGGAATGGTGATGCGCTTGCCTTCGGGCGAGAGGGAGCAGCGGCCGAAATAGCTGATGGGCTGGAAATGCACCCCCCGCACGGCGGGCATATGCTCCTCCGCAAAGCGCAGGATGCTGCCGATCTCTTCATCATTCACCCCGGGGGCCAGGGTGGGCACCAGCACGACGCCCAGGCCCGCCTCGGCGCAGCGCCGGATGGCGGCCAGCTTCCGGAGCAGAAGAGGCTTTCCCCGGAGGGTCTCATAGACTCTGTCCTTCAGCCCATCGAACTGGAGGAATACGGTGCTGAGCCCCGCCTCCTTCAGCTCCCGGGCATACCCCCTTTGGGCCGCCAGACGCAGACCGTTGGTATTGAGCTGGAAAAAGGTGAAGCCCTTGTTAAGCCCCATCCGGATGATCTCCGGCAGATCGCCGCGCATGGTGGGCTCCCCCCCGCTGAGCTGAAGATTATAGGGGCCGCTGTGGGCCATGAGCCAGTCCATTTGCTTTCCGATCTCCTCCAGACCGGGATCCTCGCCGCCGTCCCCGGCGGAGGCGAAGCAAACCGGGCAGCGGAGATTGCAGCGCTTGGTGAGCTCCAGCAGGACGCAGCAGCCGCTCCGCTCATGGGCCTGACACAGGCCGCAGTCCAG
>JBGUZS010000044.1:0-7400 GCA_045223835.1 Oscillospiraceae bacterium
CTGTTCCTGTCCGGGGGGAAGAGCGGGTATAACGCTATACAATTCAACCGCATGGGGCAGGAGGCGTTCGACACCGGCAGCTTTCAGGATTATATCAGCCTGGGCCTGCTGGCGGACCACGACTCAGAGGCATACCAATATGCGCAGGAGATCCGGGCAAAGCTGAACGCGGGCCGGGCGGTCACCAACATCGAAATGGGCCAGCTCACCGCCGCCGTATACGCGGACGCCCTGGGCGTGGGGGAGAAACGCACCGATGAAATACGGGAAGAGCCGGATGAAGAGATATGGGAATGGGTGTTTGATGAGGAGGATGATGCAATCCAGAGAGCGTTAGGGGAAGGTCTGGAAACGAGAACAGGATCTGAACACAATCGCGAAGTAGAATTGTCAAATGTTGATCAAGGAGATATAATAACGCCAAAACAGTTAAACATAAAAATTACAGAGCGCGGTGAAGTAGTGAATCCGATGGATGAAGAAGACTATGATAGAATAGGAAAACGCCTGTCAGCACGTGGAATCGAAGTCTTGGCGGCAACGGAAGGAGACGATTTAAGATATATGCTTGCCATAGGCGCGGAAGGTTCGTATTCACATGGCCGTATTTCTCACATTGGAGCTATACCTAGCCGAGGAACTCTATTTGAAGAAATAATACACGCTTCTCAGGCAAAGATGTATGGCGAATTGAGCGAAACTGATTTCGTTGAGCTGTACGCTAGAGAAATTGAAGCAAACAGAAAACTTCTCAAGAACAAGAGAGCCTATAAGTTAGATGTATTTGATGTTGAAGATATAGAGAGGAATCTCGCTTCTTGGGAAGAAAAGTTTTTGCTTGCAACGGGGGTAAGTTATGACGATAGTAATTACCGGGGATAAGTATACAACAAAGACCGGAACGGTTATTGTGTATGATAATCAAAAAGATCGATTTTCGATTGGTGACAAGATTGTTTACAAGGGCGAACGATACATTATCGAAAGGATTTTTCCGCCAACAAGGCCGAATGGGAAATGGTCTCTTGGTGTAGTCGACGTGGATAAGATGGAGGACTAGTGAAGGCGGTGGGGTTGTTTTGAACGGTTGGGAAAAGAATGCAGTTCATTATATGAAGAAGAATAGTGTCGTTCGCGTAAAGTACATTGGAGAAGACAACCCTTTGTCATTACGTTATGGAAAAATCTATGAAGCACGTGTACTTCAAAAAGGCTGGTTTGGGGTGGTTGATGAAACAAATGAGGAATATGCCTATCCTCCTGAATTGTTCGAAGTCGTAAAAGACTAGGGTTAAAGAAGAACTCGGGAATCAGCATGGTTATCGCGGCAGTGCGTAAGAGCGTATTTTCCCGAAAAGTAGGTGTTTTAACCGATTACTCCAAGCCAAAAGCCGTCCGAATGGGCGGCTTTTGGCTTGGCCAGAAACGGAAAACATGAACCCGAGGCACTCGGAGAGTGCCGGGCGGCCGCACCGAGCGCCGCCGGGGGCGGAAACAGCGAGGGGCGGCCGGCGCAGCGGTCGAAAAGCGCAAGGGGGCGCCGTCCCCCCCAGCGATTTTCGGGCACCGCAAGAGGGCCTGTTCAAGTCCTTCTGCCATCGTCGTCGCGGACTTCGTATCGTTCGCGGCGACGATCCTTTTCGGGATCGCCGCCTCTCACTCGCTCCGTCGCTCCTCCTCCCAAAACCGGACCCGCTGGCGCTGGGCTCCGGTTTTGTTTTCCTTTGGATTTTGGATTTTTCGGCATTTAGAGGCTCTGAAAAGTTCGGAAGTCTCAACGAATATTCTTCCGCGAAATGGGCGAAAACCGGATATTACACCGCCATTTCTCCATCCCGTGAGCTTCAATCCACCTCTTTTGAACCGCTGCAGCATCAAAATAGCATCATGGGGGCGATGCGAGGCGCAGGAAAAAACTAATGGCTCAGTTCCTCTATAAAATTCTGCATCCTTTGGGTAGCCAATTCATCTTTGGACATTTTACGCAGATCATTGACACTGATCCATTTATAGGCGGAGGTTTCACCGTCCTGCAAAACGATGCTGCTTTTATCAATGGCAGTATTGCACAGGTATTCTACATAGATGGTCCTGTGTCCATAATGGAGCACACGACCGATTTCCGTCAGCCTATCGGAAGAAATACCGGTTTCTTCGCGCAATTCTCTAACCGCACAGTCCAAAGGGGTTTCGCCTTGCAATGCAGAACCGCCCGCCGTTGCTTCCCACATTCCGCCTAAGTGCTTTCTTATATCTCGCTGCATTAACAAGTAGCTTCCGTCGTCGTGCTTCACGACGATTTCACTGACAAGATGAAAACAGCCATCAGGTATTGGTTCTCCGCGAATCAACGACATTCCGTCAATTCTGTTGAATTTTGCATCGTAGGCATCCCAGGTTTCCATGACCTTCTCCTTGATCTGTTATAGCGTTTCCGAGTATATCACCGCGCTCTGCGGATGTCTACGAGCGTTCCCTCCCTTTGCTTTGTTTTTAGCGGCGCAGGAGCTGCGCCCCTCACAGCTCGAATCCGCTGGTGATCCCGTTCAGTCGGGCGGTGTCCTTCTTGACAAAAGGGAAGGCGACTGTTGACCTCATTAACGACGAGTTGATCCTTGCATTTCTTTCCTCGCAGCGTTTGGCGTAGAAGGTCACGCTTTCCTTCTTCGTCCGGGTATGGTATAATCCCCCATCCCATGAGGAGGTGCGCCATGGACTATCGATGCCTGCTGTTTGACCTGGACGGAACGCTGCTCCGCAGCGACAAGAGCATATCCTCCCGCACCCTGCGGGCGCTGGAGGCCTGCCGGGAGCGGGGAGTAAAGATCGGCATATCCACCAACCGGGGAGAGAACCGGGCGGCGCCTTATCTGGAGATGCTCAGGCCGGAGGTTATCCTCTCCAGCGGCGGCGCTCTGGTGCGCTGGGATGGGGAGATCGTATTCCGGGCGGAGTTTTCTCCGCAGGAGACACGGCGGGTCCTGGACCTGATTCAAAAGGTCTGCGGCGCGGAAGGGGAGATCACCATGGATACGGCAGACGCCCACTACTGGAGCCGCAGAGCTGAACCCGGCATCCCGGACAAGAGCTGGGCTGACACCGTCTATTGCGACTTCACGCAGTATCGCGGCGGAGCCCTGAAGATCAGCGCGGAGATCACGGAGGAGACCTTTCCCGTCCTGAAGGCCGCTCTGCCGGACTGCGACTGCCTGCGCCACACGGAAACGAACTGGTGCAAGATCACCAAGGCGAATGCCACAAAGGAAAACGCGCTGCGGGAACTATGCCGGAAAACCGGTTTGGCATTGGCGGAGATCGCCGCCTTCGGGGACGATACCCCGGATATCGGGATGCTCCGCCTCTGCGGGCTGGGCGTCGCCATGGGCAACGCCGTCCCGGCGGTGAAGGCCGCCGCGGACCTGGTCATCGGTACCAACGACGAGGACGGCATCGCTGAGTGGCTGGAGGAGCAGCAGGGATAAAAAAGGAGGACTAGCCCATGGAAGTATGGGATCTGTATGATCGACATAGACAGATCATCGGCGAGCATATCCGGGGAACTGCGCTCCCGGAGAACGGGTTTCATCTTGTGGTCCATGTTTGGATCAGGAATGATCAGGGAGAATATCTGATCGCGCAAAGAGCGGCGACCAGACCGACATTTCCGCTGAAATGGGAATGTGTCGGCGGCAGTGTCCTGAAGGGGGAGACCAGCCTGCAGGGCGCTCTGCGCGAGGTGCGGGAGGAGGTGGGGATCCCCCTGGAGGCGAAAACGGGGCGGATTGTATTTACGAAGGTCAGAGAGACCATTGACGGCAAGCCGTTTAATGACATCGTTGACGTCTGGCTCTTTCCCTATGACGGGGCGGTTGACCTGTCGGCGGCCACTACGGACGAGGTGGCTCAGGTCCGGTGGATGAGCGCAGAGGAGATCGAGAAGCTTTTTGCCAGCGGGGAGATGGTGCATACCATCAAAGACTTGTTCTACTTTGTGGCGGAGCAAGGCGCATTTGGAAACCCGGAGGGTTGAGCGGGCGGGGGGAGGAGGCGGGGCGAAGCCGCAGACGCTTCGTTCAGAGAGAAGTCCTGCCTGGGATCCTTGCCGGAGTTCTGGGCGGATAGATAAACGGGAGGAATGACTGATGGAAAACAGCAGATATCCCATCGTGAGGGAGATCCGGCCGGAGGACTTCGGCGCCCTCATGGAGCTGTATACGCACCTTCACGAACAGGACGTTCCTGTCATGGATGAGCGGACGGGTGCGCTTTGGATGCGGCTCGTGGAAGACCAGGACTATCATATCCTTGTGGCCGAAGCGGAGGGGAAAATCGTGTCCTCCTGCACCTGCGTCATCATTCCGAATCTGACCCGGGGGCAGCGTCCTTACGCTTTTGTGGAAAACGTGGTCACCCATCCCGACCACCGGAAGCAGGGCCTGGCGTCCGCCTGCCTGGAAAGGGCGAGGCAGATCGCCATGGGGGAGGGCTGCTATAAGATGATGCTGCTGACCGGCTCAAAGGAGGAAAGCACCCTTCGCTTCTATGAAGCCGCCGGATATAATCGGAAAGACAAGACGGCCTTTATCCGGTGGCTGGATTTCCAGCCGGGCTCCTGAATCGGAAAAGAAGAGCTTGAGGTTCTCCCTCCGCTCCCCTATACTGGAGCCGGAGAGGAAGGCGAAGCATCCGAGAAGGCGGGAGGAATCAGAGACAGATGAGCACAAAAGAGCTTCAAAAGCGGATCTATCAGAACAAGGTCAACAAGGGCTGGAACGTGACGAACGTGGAAAAAGAAATCTGCCTGCTCCACGGGGAGCTGGCAGAGCTCTATGAGGCGTATCGCAGGCACCTGCCCACGGTGGGGGAGGAGCTGGCCGACGCGGCCATTTACCTGCTGGGCCTTGCCGAGATCCTGGGCGGAATCGATCTCGGGGAAGAGGTGGAGAAAAAGTTGCAGATCAACGAGCATCGACGGTATGCCCGGATCAACGGCGTCGACACCCGGATCTGCGATTGACCGCCGGGAGGCGGAAACCGCGCCCTGGGGGCAATGAACGGATAATCGAAAGGGGGAAGAGAACGGGGACATGATCTACACCGCGTTTATTGATCTGGACGACACCTTGCTGAATGGAGAGAAACGGATATCCGATTATACCATCCGGGCTCTGCAAAGATTCTCTATTCTCGGGAACAACCTTGTTTTCGCCACAGCCCGTTCAAAGCAGCTTCACGGTCTGCAGGACTGCATCAGGACGATCACGCCGCACTTCATCTTTCATAACGGCGGAGAGATCATCAGCCGCGGCAGGACGATTTTTCAAGAGTTTTTCAGCCCGGAAGAGACCGGGCGTATAGGCATGTATTTAACAAAGAAGAAAATCCGGGCGGCAGTCATTCTCGACGATGCCTATTATGCAAATTATGATGCGCCGGCCGTTTGGGGAGAAATACAAAACTATACGTATACAAGCTTTGAACATGCGGCGTTTCGCGCCCCGAAGTTTTCCGTCTTATTGGATGCGGACCTGCAGGCGGAGGCTCTGGACGCGCTGAACGATCAAGCGAGCATTACGCACATGGAGCATGACTCTGCCGCCGTCATTGCGCCGAAGAACGTATCGAAGGGGGCGGCTGTGCGGATCATGCTGGACCGGCTGTTTCCCGATGGCAAAAGCATCTTTATCGGCAATGATCAAAATGATCTCTCCGGGTTTGAAGCCTGCACCATAAAGGTTGCCGTCGCCAACGCTGAGCCTGCTGTCCTGGCTAAGGCGGATCGAATCATCGGCAGCAATAACGATGACGGAGTTGCCCGGTTCCTGAATGAGCTGTGCGGCGATTCGGGAAAAGCGTGCTGAGGGAGCCACGGGCTTCAAGCCGGAAGAAATTGTCGCGGGCCGAATAACCGGCGGCGACTGCGTTTTGCAGCACGCCCCTGATGCCCTTTGGGGGGCCTGCGGGCTTTGCCGCAGGGGCATCATCCCCTGCAGGAACGCCCATCGGACAGCGGCGGATGAAACCGGGCTGCCTGACGGGCGTTTCCTGAGATGATCCCTCTTTCTCTGTTCCGGGCTTCCCCAAACCGGCCCCTGCGTCAGCCGGCCTGCTTCTCCTTCCCCTCGGCGCGGCACCCCCGGCAGGCGCGGCAGGCGCCGCAGGAGGCGCAGCTTCCGCCGCAGCTGGATTTGCCCTTCTTTTTCTCCCGCCGCATCACGGCTATCGCCCCGGCGGCCAGGAGGCACAGGCCCAGCAGGACCAATACCGTACTCATGGCATTATTCTCCTTTCCGCATTCATGCCGTCGTCGAGACCGCTTCCGTCAGGCGGGTGGCCTCCTTATAGGGCCGGAACAGCATGTACAGCAGGAAGGCCAGCAGGGCCACGGCCACGATCAGGCCCACGATCTGGACGCCGCCGGTGAAGAGCAGCCCCAGCTGGTACACGATCAGGGCGATGGCGTAGGCGAAGACGCACATATAGCCGATGGCGAACCAGGTCCACCTGGCGTTGTTCATCTCCCGCTTGATGGCGCCCATGGCCGCGAAGCAGGGGGCGCACAGGAGATTGAAGAGCATGAAGGCGAAGGCCGCCAGCATCCCATGGCCGCCGGAGAAGGCGTTGAAATCGGCGGCGACATTCGCCCAGATCTGATCGCCGTTCTCCTCCAGCTCCTCCTCGCCCTCCGCGTCGTCGTAGTTGTACAGCACGCCGAAGGTGCTGACCACTTCCTCCTTGGCCACCAGGCCCGTGACGGTGGCCACGGTGGGCCGCCAGGAGCCGAAGCCCAGGGGCTTGAACACGAAGCTCACGGCGTTCCCCACGCCGGCCAGGATGGAATCGTCCATGGGGGTGACCTCCTCGGGGTCGATGCCCATGCGGTCCGCCACGGACAGGACATAGGGCTCGGTGACCAGGTCCTCCTCCTCATAGAGCTCATCCACCATGCCGAAGCGGCCGTTGACGCTGCCCAGGTTGCTCAGGGCCCAGATGACGATGCTGCTGAGAAGGATGACGGTGCCCGCCCGCTTGATGAAGCTCCAGCCCCGCTCCCACATGCTCCGCAGGACGTTGCCGATGCTGGGGGCATGGTAGGCGGGGAGCTCCATGACGAAGGGAGCCGGGTCCCCGGCGAACATCTTCGTCTTCTTCAGCATCACGCCGGAGACGATGATGGCCCCCACGCCGATGAAGTAGGCGCTCACGGCGATCCAGGTGCTGCCGCCGAAGAGGGCGCCCGCGATAAGGCCGATGATGGGCATCTTCGCCCCGCAGGGGATGAAGCAGGTGGTCATGATGGTCATGCGCCGGTCCCGCTCGTTCTCAATGGTGCGGGAGGCCATGACGCCGGGGACGCCGCAGCCCGTGCCCACCAGCATGGGGATGAAGCTCTTGCCGGA
>JBGUZS010000045.1:0-17671 GCA_045223835.1 Oscillospiraceae bacterium
TGACGGAGGAGGGGAACATCTACACCCGCCTCCAGAACCCCACCACGGATATTTTTGAAAAGCGCATCGCCGCCCTGGAGGGGGGCGTGGGGGCCCTGGCCACCGCCACCGGCTCCGCCGCCATCGCCTACGCCATCCAGAATATCGCCCTGGCGGGGGACCATATCGTCTCCTCCACCAACCTGTACGGCGGCACCCATAACCTCTTCGCCAACACCCTGGTGGAGCAGGGCCTCACCACCACCTTTGTGGATCCGGCGGAGCCGGAGAATTTTGAGAAGGCCATCCGGCCCAATACGAAGCTCCTGTATGCCGAGACCCTGGGGAACCCCAACTCCGACGTGATCGATCTGGAGGCCATCGGGGAGATCGCCCACCGCCGCGGCCTGCCCTTCATCGTGGACAGCACCTTCGCCACCCCCTACCTGCTCCGGCCGCTGGAGCACGGGGCGGATATCGTCGTCCACTCCGCCACCAAGTTCATCGGCGGCCACGGCACCGTCCTGGGGGGCGTCATCGTGGACGGGGGCAAGTTCGACTGGTCCGCTTCGGATAAGTTTCCCGGCCTCAGCAAGCCCAACCCCTCCTACCACGATACCGTGTTCACGGAGGCGGGCGGGCCGGCGGCCTACATCCTGAAGCTCCGCTGCACCCTCATGCGGGACCTGGGGGCCACCATTTCCCCCTTCAACTCCTTCCTGCTCCTCCAGGGGCTGGAGACCCTCTCCCTCCGGGTGGAGCGCCATGTGGAGAACGCCCTGAAGGTGGTGGAATTCCTGAAGAACCATCCCAAGGTGGAGAGGGTGAATCACCCCTCCCTGGCTGTGGGCCGGGAAAAGGAGCTGTACGACCGGTACTTCCCCCACGGGGCCGGGGCCATCTTCACCGTGGAGATCAAGGGGGGCGGGGAGGCCGCGAAGAAGTTCACCGAAAGCCTGCGGCTCTTCTCCCTGCTGGCCAACGTGGCGGATGTGAAGAGCCTGGTGATCCATCCCGCCAGCACCACCCATTCCCAGCTCAGCGAGGCGGACCTTCTGGCCTGCGGCATCAAGCCCAATACCGTCCGCCTGTCCATCGGCATCGAGCATATCGACGATATCCTGGAGGATCTGGCCCAGGCCCTGGAGGCCGTCTGAGCCCGCTGCGCGGGTATGCCGCGCAGCCTGTTTGCAGAGAAAGCCCCTGCCGGTCTGGCGTTCCGGCAGGGGTCCTCTCTTTTCAGAAAGCGGGAAGGATATCCATTGCGCGTTTGCCTCCCGAGTATACCCGGGGCGTTTTCCGCCCGCAAGCCTCCCGGGGGGATATTTTTTTCGGGATCGGCGGATTCTCCGCCGATCCCGGTGATGTGCCCGCTGCGCGGGCGTGATATTCTGCGCAGAAGAGTGATGCGCGGCTTGCGCCGGGTGAGAAAGGGCGGGGCGTTATCGGCTGCCCATTTCCCGTACCGCCCGGGCGGCCTGCTCCCCGTAATCCGGGGGAACGGGCTTATCCGGGTCGTAGCGCACCAGATTATAGGTTTCCGTCAGCTGCCGCAGGGTCTCCCGGTTCTGCTGCCTGCCCAGCTCAGAGGGGGTGAGATCAGGACTCCAGTCTTCCCCGTACTTGGAACGGATCAGGGCCCGGTAGGCGTACCGCACCCGGCTCCGGTCATCCTGCATATCCGAGAATTTTCGCCGCCGGACCGTGACCTTCTTCCAGAACCTCCGGACGGCTTCCCGCTGCTTCTTCACAATGGTCTTCAGATCCGCCTGCTCCACGTCGTCCTCATATTCCAGCACCTGCCGGGTGCGCATGAGCCGGCGCAGGGCGTCGGAGAGGCGGCGGAGGGCGCCGCCGTTCTTGCCCTCCCGGGCCACGCCATAGGCCAGGAGGAAAAACAGCACGCAGACGATGCCCCAGAAGACGCCGTAGATGGTGACGAAGACCCCGGAGCCCTCCTCCTCGATCTCGATGGGATGCATGGTCTGCACCTCCGGCACGTACTCTGTGGGAGGCGGCGCGCTGGGGCTGGTGGTGCCGAGATTCGTGACCCACTTGATGAACGCGGATATGCCGCCCCAGATGAATTGCCAGACCGCCGCCGCCCCCGTCCGGAGGAAGCCGATATTGGCCACGAAGATGCAGATGAGGAGGAAGCCGGTGAGCAGGGCCAGGTTCTTGCCCCGGATGCCCGCGGGCAGGCTCATGGTCTCCCCGCCCTTTACGTTGTGCACCCCAGCGGTGACGCTGGCGGCATTGAAGCTGTACAGGGTCAGGATCAGGGCGACGAGGCCGCACCAGCACAGGGCGGTCCCCTGGGGATCCCCCCCATGGCGCAGGACCTCCAGCAGGTACACCAGCATGCCGCCCACGGCGAAGCGGGGCGGGAAGGGTTCGTCCCCCTTCAGGCCCACCAGGTAGAGCCCCGCGCCGGCGGCCAGGGCCAGGACCCGGAAGGCGATCTCCCAGAAGCCGAAGGTCCGGAGGAAGAGCGCCATCACCGCCGCCGCCAGCACCAGGGCCGCGGCCAGGAGGGGGATGCGCAGGGCTTCCAGCTTCCTGCCCGCCAGCCCCACGGCCCAGCACAGGAGGATGGGCCAGCAGGCCAGGACGCGGCTGTACCAGGCCCAGTCCTGCCGCATGAGCCGCTCGATCAGGAACAGGACGCCGAAGGCCAGGGCGGCCCCCAGGACCAGATTCAGAAAGGCCAGGATGGCCCTGGAGATCTTCATGACGGGTTCACCCCCCCATGGATGGGCAGCCAGGTAACGCTGCAGCCCTGCCGCCGCAGCTGGCTTGCCCGAAGCTCCAGACCCTCATCCCAATAGGCGGAGAGGATGAGCAGGTCCATATCCGTCAGCCCCGCCTTGAGCTGCTTATCCAGCATGGTTTCCACGCCCAGGACCATCTTGATCCGCAGGAGGCTCAGCTCCCGGAGGATGCGGTCCAGATGGGCCTCGGAGCACCGGGGCTCCACATAAACCGTCACGCCTTCGTTCAGCTGATTCTCCCCGTTGGCCATGAGCCCCACGTCCACGCCGCTGCGCACGCACCAGGAGGCCAGGGAGGCGGCCATGGTGACGCCGTTTTCGATGAGCTCCACCTGATCCGGCTCCATGCCCCCCATGAGGTAGGCGGAGATCTGGCAGTTCAGCACCAGCATGGCCCGGGGGGAGACGGTATAGTCCCGCTGCTTCACCTGGAGCTTGGCGGTGCGGGCGGTGGCGCCCCAGTGCACATCCCGCTGGGGGTCGCCGCTGCGGTAATCCCGGATGCCGGTGACCAGGATGGGATCCGGCAGGATCCACCGCCGGGCGGTCACGTCCCCCTGCCATTTCAGGGCGGCGTCCGGCAGGTCCTTCTGCTCCAGGATGGGGGGATAGACCAGGAGCCTGGCCTCGGTGGAGCAGTCCATCCGGTCATGGGCCAGGCCGAACAGGTCCCCGGCCACGATGGACACCAGGGAGCAGTCGTAATATCCCCTGCGGGTGCAGAGGATGCGGTGGCGGCGGGTGATCTTGGAATAGGCGCCCAGGAAGAACATGCTCTTGTGAAACAGATCCATGGCGATATTCAGGTTCTCCTGCCGCTGGAAGCGCAGCCGGGAGGAGATGCGGGATTCCACCCGCACCCAGGGCACCGGGAGGAGCTTATCATTGGATAAGACCTCCGTCAGCTCCACCTCCTCCCCGGCAAAGACCCGGTCCCGGCTGAAATGCCGGGCATACTGCACCCGCCGGAGTCCCCGGCGGTGGTAGTACAGGGTCTGGCCCAGGGCCAGGAGGACCACCACCACGGCGATCCAGACCGTGCTCATCTCAGGCCTCCGGCATTTCGTCCGCCTTGGGATCCTCCGCAGGGACCGGGATCACCCGCAGCAGCTCCCGCAGGATGGCCTCGCTCCGCTCCGCCGCGGCATAACCGGAGCGGGTGATCAGCCGGTGGGCGAAGACGGGCACCGCCAGGGCCTTCACGTCATCCGGCAGGACATAGTCCCGGCCATGGATGGCGGCCCGGGCCTGGACGCTGCGGAGCATCCACAGCATGCCCCGGGGGCTGACCCCCAGGCTCACGTCCTGGGGCGTCCGGGTGGCCTCCGTCAGGCTCACGATGTACTGCCGCACCGGGTCGGATACCGTCACCTCCCGGCAAAGGGCCTGGGCTTCCAGCAGGGAAGCCCCGTCCGTCACCGGCTCCAGGCTCTCCAGCGGATCATCCTTGATGAAGCGGTCCAGGATCCTCAGCTCCCCCTCGGTGGAGGGGTAGCCGGGTCTCAGCCGCATGAGGAAGCGGTCCAGCTGGGCCTCGGGCAGGGGAAAGGTGCCCGAGGTCTCCACCGGGTTCTGGGTGGCGATGACGAAGAAGGGCCGGTCCAGGGTTTTGGTCTCCCCGTCGGCGGTGATCTGCCGCTCCTCCATGCATTCCAGCAGGGCGGACTGGGTCCGGGGGGTGGCCCGGTTCAGCTCGTCCGCCAGGAGGATGTTGGTAAAGGCGGGGCCCTCCCGGAAGGTGAAGACCCCCTCCTTCTGGTTGTATACGTTGGTGCCGGTGATGTCCGAGGGCAGCAGGTCGGGGGTGAACTGCACCCGGGTGCAGCGGACGCCCAGGCTCCTGGCCAGGGCCTTCGCGGTCATGGTCTTTCCGGTGCCGGGCACATCGTCCAGCAGCACATGGCCACCGGCGATCAGGGCGGTGAGGAGCAGGTCCAGGGTATCCCCCGTGGGGATGATGACCTTCTCCACATTCTCCCGAATGGACCGGGCAAGTCCGGCAATATCTCCAAGCTTCATCTTACTCCCTCCCGAAAATTTGTCCAAATTGTTCGGATACCCGCCATTTTACGCCAACTGACGGAAGAAGTCAACGGGAAATCCCGGGGAGAGGGGGGCGGGGAGGAAAACCGGAAAGCCGGATCCCGGGGTGGGGGGAGCCCGGGCGCCGCTTTCATGATTTACCTTGACAAGCCGGGGTCAATCCCCTATAATCTAACGAAAATGAATTATTTCATTTTCATTCTTTCATTTTCCGGGAGGAATCCATATGAAAAAGGTTATCGCGATCCTTCTCGTCCTGGGTCTGCTTCTGGCCCTGGGCGCCTGCAGCAAGTCCGGCGGTTCCGCCTCTCCGGGCAACGTCGCCCCCGCGGGCACGAAGGCCCCCGCTCCGGCAGCTTCCGATACCAGCACCGTCGCCGTGGGCGCCGTGATCCTGGCCCGGGACGATGTGAACGAGGACGAGATCTATGCTATCGTCTCCAGCATTTTTGAGAATACCGCCGCCATCACCGAGCAGCATGCCAAGGGCGGCGAGCTGGATCTGAAATTCGCCGCCGGCGTCACCAGCGTGCCCTACCATCCCGGCGCCGCCCGGTATTTCCAGGAGAAGGGCCTCACCGTCGCCGCCGTGAAGGAGGGCGCGGGCACCGGAGCCAAGGCCAACCTGACCTTCGGCACCGGCAGCGATACCGGCACCTACTACGGCTTCGGCAGCGTTCTGGCGAACTATGTCTCCAACGCCAACGACTTCACCGTCACCGCCGTCACCTCCGGCGGCTCCAAGGCCAATATTGAGGATATGGACGCCAACGATGTGCAGCTGGGCTTCGCCCAGTCCGACGTCATGAGCTACGCCTACAACGGGGAGCGCCTCTTCGAAACCCCCATCCAGGGCTTCAGCGTCGTGGCCGCCCTGTACATGGAGCAGGTGCAGATCGTCACCACCAATGCCGCCATCGCCAGCGTTGCCGACCTGAAGGGCAAGAATGTCTCCATCGGCGCGGTGGGCTCCGGCGTGTACTTCAACGCCATTGACGTGCTCAACGCCTACGGTCTGACGGAAAAGGACATCAAGCCCGTATACCAGAACTTCGGCGACAGCGCGGACAGCCTGAAGGACGGGAAGATCGACGCCGCCTTCATCGTGGCCGGCGCCCCCACCACCGCCATCACGGACCTGGCCGCCTCCGGCAGCGTTTACCTGGTGAGTCTGGACGAAAGCCACACCCAGTCCCTCCTGGCCGCCAGCCCCTTCTACAGCGCCTACGTCATCCCCGCCGGAACGTACTGAGTCTGCGTTCATAGCGGATCCGCTGTTTTCACCGGCTCCCCGACCCCTGCGGGGCGGGGAGCCTTCCTACTCTATCCTTGAGGAGGGAACTCCATGGCGCGAAAACCCAAAGCTCCGGTGAACGCAGAGCTGAGCGCGGATCAGATCATGCGGCAGTATGACAAGGAATCCGCCACCCGGGTATGGACCGGCGTCCCCGCCCGGATCATCCACTATGTGATGAGCGTCTTTTCCATCTACTGCATCTGGTCCACCCTTTTCTCCACGGCGGATATCCCCGTGCGGGCCTCCGCCTTCCTGGGGCTCATCGTTCTGATGGGCTACCTCACCTATCCCGCCGCCAAAGGGAGCGTCCGGGCCAATCATCTGCCCTGGTACGATATCCTGATCATGGCGGTGGGGGCCGCCTGCTTCTTCTATTACTGCCTGAACTACAACAATATGGTGATGGTGGTCACCAGCGCCAGCAAGCTCACCTCCTTCCATGTGCTCATGGGGGTCCTGGGCATCCTGGCCCTGGCGGAGCTCTGCCGCCGGTGCGTGGGCATCCCCATCCTCTGCGTGGCGGGGGTCCTGCTGGTCTACACCTTCATCAACCTGCTCTCCCAGTCGGACCGGACCTTCGGGCAGGTGCTGGCCCGGGTGGTCTATACCCTCTTCTTCAGCACCAGCGGGGTGATGGCAACGCCGCTGCAGGTCTGCCTGAAGTTCATCGCCGTGTTCATCATCTTCGGCGCTTTTCTGGAGCGGACGGGCATCGCCGCCTTCTTCATCGACCTGGCCAACTGCGCGGCGGGCTCTTCCTCCGGCGGCCCGGCCAAGGTGGCGGTCATCTCCTCCGCCCTCTGCGGCATGGTTTCCGGCTCCTCCGTGGGGAATACGGTCACCACCGGCTCCGTCACCATCCCCATGATGAAGAAAACCGGGTATAGGGCGGAATTTGCCGGGGCCGTTGAGGCGGCCGCCTCCACCGGCGGGCAGATCATGCCCCCCATCATGGGCGCCGCCGCCTTCCTCATGGCGGAATACATGGGGGAGAAATACGGCCAGGTGGCCCTGTGGGCCATCCTTCCGGCGGTGCTGTACTTCGCGGGCATCTTCATGAGCGTGCATCTGGAGGCCAAGAAGCTGGGCCTGGAGGGCATTCCCCGGGAGCAGCTGCCGAAGTTCAGGATCCTGATCCGCAGCATCTATCTGCTGTTGCCCCTGGTGGTGCTGGTGTGGCTGGTCTCCACCAATACCCGCACCCTGCAGTTCAGCGCCAGCATCGCCATCCTCCTCTCCATCGTGGTGAGCATCCCCACCCTGTTCATCGACGGGAAAAAGGAAGCGGCCGAAACGGGGAAGAATGCGGTCCTCTGCGGCGGGAAAAAGCTGGGGAGCATGGTCTTCAACTCCCTGGAGGCGGGCGGCAGGAGCTGTATCACCGTGGCGGTGGCCTGCTCCATGGCCGGGATCATCGCGGGCTGCATCACCGTCACCGGCCTGGCCAGCGGCCTGATCAACGGGGTCGTTACCGTGGCCCGGTCCATCCCGTCGCCCTTCCTGGGCACGCTGGTGGCCCTGTTTCTCACCATGCTCTGCTGCATCGTCCTGGGCATGGGCGTCCCCACCACCGCCACCTACTGCATCATGGCCTCCACCTGCGCCCCGATCCTCATCCAGCTGGGGGTGGGGAAGATCGCCTCCCATTTCTTTGTGTTCTACTTCGGCATCGTGGCGGACATCACCCCGCCTGTGGCCCTGGCGGCCTATGCGGGCAGCGCCATTGCCAAGTCCGACCCCATGCGGACGGGGATCAACGCCACCAAGCTGGCCATTGCGGGCTTCATCATCCCCTATATCTTTGCCCTGGAGCCCAGTCTGCTGCTCATGGACAAGGGCTTGCTCGCCGCCGCACTGAATATCGCCACCGCGGCCATCGGCATGTTCGGCGTGGCCGTGGGCCTGGAGGGCTTCTTCCGGGGCGGCGTGGCCTGGCCTCTGCGCATCCTGGTGATCCTGGGGGGCCTGCTCCTCTTCTACCCCGGCATCCTGACGGACGTGATCGGGGTGGTGATCGTGGGGGCGGTGGTCGCCCTGCAGACCCTTCGGAACAAGCGGCCTGCCGGCCCGCCGGCCAGCGCATAGGAATTCCGCATCTCTGCCGGGAAACCCAACGGTTTCCCGGCGTTATTTTGTCTTCCGGCGATTGACGCGGGGAGGGCGCTACTTTATAGTAAATGGGACAGGAAACGAAAGAGGGGGCGGCAGGATGGACGCGACGGGGAGACTTTTTCGGCACAGGAAGGTATACGACGAGGCGGGGACGGAGGCGCTTTTCCTCCGGGCCATGGGGGAGAACGTGAAGCGGCATTACGCGGGCTGCCCGGAATACCGGGCCATCCTGGATTCCGCCGGGTTTTCCCCGACCGACCTGCGCAGCCGGGAGGATCTGGCCCGCCTGCCCTTCCTCACCACCCAATATCTGAAACGCCATGCCCTCCAAAGCGTCCGGGACGGGAAGCTCCTGGTCCGGGCGGAGTCCTCCGGCACCGGGGGGAAGCGCTCCCGGATCGGCTTCGACCTGCGCTCCCTCCGGCTGGGGCTGCGGATGGTGATCCGGGTGGGCCGGGAGCGGAAGCTCTGGTCTCTCAAGCCCGCGAACTACGTCATCTTCGGCTACCCGCCCGGGAAAACCGGGGCCAGCAAGACCGCCTACGGCTTCACCTGGTTCGCCCCCGCTCTGCGCCGGACCTACGCCCTGGAGCATACCGGGGACGGGGGCTACGCCCTGTCCTGGGACAGGGTCATCCGGGAGCTCCGGCGCTGCTCCCGCTCCCCCTTTCCCCTGCGCACCATGGGCTTCCCCGCCTATACCTATTTCCTCCTCCGGGAGCTGAAAAGCCGGGGGATCCGCTGTCCGCAGCCCAAGGGGAGCCTGGTGGCCCTGGGGGGCGGATGGAAGCAGTTTTATGCGGAAAAGGTGGAAAAAGAGGATTTTTACGCCCTGGTGAAGGACGTGCTGGATATTGACGAAAGCCGGATCGTGGAATTCTTCGGTGCGGTGGAGCATCCGGTGCTGTATGCGGACTGCCCCTGCCACCGCTTCCACGTGCCGGTATACAGCCGGGTGATCATCCGCAGCCCGGAGGACTTCTCCCCGGTACCGGAGGGACAGCCGGGGCTGGTGAATCTCCTGACCCCCATGATGCAGAGCGTGCCCCTGAGCAGCGTCATGACGGACGATCTGGGGATCCTGCACCGGGAGCCCTGTCCCTGCGGGGCGGAATCCCCCTGGCTGGAGATCCTGGGCCGGGTGGGGATCAGCGACATCGTCACCTGCGCCGCCGGGGCGGAGGAATACCTGAAGGGGGAGAAGGAGGGGGAGTCATGATCCTTTACCGGGGAGAGCTCATGGAGGACAGCCGGCAGGAGGAGCTGCTGGCGGCCCTGGAAACGGACCTGTACGCGTCCCTGCGCCGGGGAGACCGGCTGGAGACGGAGACGGTGATCGGGGCCTTCGACGCCCTGGCCCGACGGGTGCTGGCAGGGGAATTTGACGACGTCGTCCGTCCGCTGCTGGAGGCCTTCGGCATCGGGGAGGACCAGTTCCGGGAGATGGCCCGCCTCTTCTGCCGGGAGGGGCTGGAGCGGAAATGCGCCCTGGAGCTGGCCGATCCGCCCATCCTCCTGGAGGGGAACGTCCTCCGGGAGCGGCGGCCCCTGGGGGTGCTGCTGCATATCGCCGCCGGGAACGTGGACGCCCTCCCCGCCTACAGCGTTGCGGAGGGGCTCTTGGCGGGGAACGTGAACATCCTGAAGCTGCCCATGGGGGATTCCGGCCTCAGCGTCCGCCTGCTCCATGAGCTGGTGAAAACGGAGCCCCGGCTGGGGGAATACCTCTATGTTTTCGACGTGCCCTCCCTGGAGACGGAGACCCTGCGGCGGCTGGCGGCGCTGGCGGACGGGGTGGCGGTCTGGGGCGGGGATGCGGCGGCGGCCGCCGCCCGGCAGCTCACCGATACGGATACGAAGCTCATCCTCTGGGGCCATAAGCTCTCCTTCGCCTATGCGGAGCCGGACGCGGAGGACGCGGACCTTTCCACCCTGGCCCGGAGCGTGTGTCAGACGGAGCAGCTCCTGTGCTCCTCCTGCCAGGGGATCTTTTTGGATACGGCGGATCCGGAGGTCCAGCGGGCCTTCGGGGAACGGTTTTTCCCGATTTTCCGGGAAGCGAGCCGCCGGGCCGGGCCGCCGGATCTGGGCATGCGGGCGAAGAACGCCGTGAGCCTGTACACGGAGCGGCTGGAGGGCCGGGCCGGCCTGTATTCCGGGGACGGGGTCACCCTCCGGCTCCTGGAGGGGGAGGACCTGGAGCTCTCCTGGCTGTACCGGGACCTTTGGATAAAGCGGCTGCCCCTGGAGCGGCTGTACGCCCTGCGGCGGTACAAGGGCCATCTTCAGACCGCCGCCGTCCTGGCCCCGGACCCGGCGAAACGCCGGGAGATCCGCAGGGTCCTGGCGGCTGCGGGGGTCTGCCGGATCACCGGGCCCGGGAACATGTCCCGGGCGGTATGCGGGGAGGCCCACGATGGGCTGTATCCCCTGCGGGAGTATACCCGGATCACGGAAACGGAGCTGACCGCCGGGGAGGCGGAGGCATGGAAAAGGAGCGGCAAAACATGAATCTGCAGATCCGCTATGGGGAGGACAGGGACAGGGAAGCCTGGGCCGCGCTGGACGGGCGCCTGTCCGAGGCGGAGTTCGCCCGCAAGGTGCGGGACCGCCGGAGCCTGGTGCTCCTGGAGGGGGAGCGGATCATCGGGATCCTCCGCTGGAGCCTGTTCTGGGACGAGATCCCCTTCTGCAATCTCCTGTATCTCGCGGAGGACCGGCGGGGCAGGGGATACGGAAGCCTGCTCATGGCCCGGTGGGAGCGGGAGCTGGCCGCCCAGGGCTGCGATATGGCGATGGTCTCCACCCAGTCGGACGAGACGGCCCAGCATTTTTACCGGAAGCTGGGATACCGGGACTGCGGCGGCTTTATCGTGGATATCCCCGGCCATGAGCAGCCCCTGGAGCTGATTTTCCTCAAAGGCCTGGGGCGGGAAGAAGGACCGAAGCATGGGATTTGAGCAAGTCTATTTCGTCAACGGAACGGCCTATGCGGGGAAGTCCACCCTGGTGAAGGCCCTGGCGGAGAAATATGACGGGATCCTCTGCGGGGAGAATTACCATGACGCCCTCCTGCCGGAGCTGGACAGGGCGGAATTCCCCAACCTCTGCTGGAGCCGGGATCTGGAGGACTGGCGCGGCTTTATCCGCCGGACTCCGGAGGAATACGAGGCCTGGATCCTCGGGGTGACGAAGGAATGCGAGACCCTGGAGCTGCGGATCCTGGAAAAGCTGGCGAGGCAGGGGAGGCCGGTCTTCGTGGATACGAACATCTCCCCGGAGACCCTTCGGCGGATCTCGGACGACCGGCATGTTCTGATCCTGCTGGCGGACCCGGAGATCTCCGTCCGCCGCTTCTTTGAGCGGGAGGACCGGGAAAAGCAGTTCCTGTACCGCCTGCTCCTGGAGGAGCCGGATCCGTCGGCGGCCCTGGCCAACTTCCGGGCCTGTCTCAGCCGGATCAACTCCCGGGCCAATTACGAACGGTTCCTCCGATCCGGCTTCCCGGTGCTGCTGCGGGACGAGGGCCGGACTCCGGCCCAGACCCTGGCCCTGGCGGAGCGGAGCTTTGCCCTGGGGGAGGCGGAGGCATGAAGGGGATCATGGGCTTCATCCGCCGGGAGCCGGTGCTGGTGATCGCCGCCCTGGCGGCGGCGGTGAGCTGCTGCTTCGTGCCCCCGGACCGGGGATACCTGGCCTATTTCGACCTGCGGACCCTGGCCCTGCTGTACTGCCTCATGACCGTGGTGGCGGGGCTGAACCGGGCGGGGCTTTTCTCCCGGCTGGCGGGATCCCTCTGCGCCCGGGCGGGGAGCGTCCGCCGTCTGGGCCTGGCGCTGGTGCTCCTGAGCTTCTTTTCCTCCATGCTCATCACCAATGACGTGGCCCTGCTCACCTTCGTCCCCTTCGCCGGGGCGGTGCTGACCCTTGCCCGGCGGCCCGGGGACCTGAGCCGGGTGGTGGCGCTCCAGACCGTTGCCGCCAATCTGGGCAGCATGCTCACCCCCGTGGGCAATCCCCAGAATCTGTACCTCTATTCCCGGTACGGCTTCTCCATGGGGCAGTTCCTGGGGATCACCTTCCCCCTCTGGTGCGCTTCCCTGGTCCTCTGCGCCGCCGCCTGCCTGCTGCTGCCCGGCGCGGCCCTGGAGCGGGGCCCTGAGCAGGCGTCCGGGGAGGTGGGAAAGCAGGTCTGGCTCCATGCCGGTCTCTTTCTCCTCTGCCTGCTGACGGTGCTGCGCATCCTCCCCTGGCCCTTCATGCTGGGGGGCGTGCTCCTGAGCCTGCTTTTCGCGGACCGGAGGCTGCTGGGGAAAGCGGATTTCTTCCTGCTCCTCACCTTCGCGGCCTTCTTCCTCTTTTCCGGGAACCTGGCCCGGATCCCCGGGGTGAGCGAGGCCTTGAGAAGGCTGATGCGGGGGCGGGAATACGGCGTCTCCCTCCTGGCCAGCCAGGTGATCAGCAATGTGCCCGCCGCCCTGCTCCTCTCCGGCTTCACCGAGGCGGGCCGGGAGCTGGTGCTGGGGGTGGATATCGGCGGCCTGGGGACGCCCATCGCCAGTCTGGCCAGCCTCATCGGCCTGAAGCTCTATTCCCGGACGGAGGGGGCGAAGCCCGGGCGCTTCCTGCTGGAGTTCCTGGGGGTGAATCTGGTCCTGCTGGGGCTGCTGACCCTGGCAAAAACGCTGCTGGCATAGGAGGCAAGGCCAATGTGCGGAAGATTTCAATTCACCGCCGACGATCCGGATGAGCGGATCGCGGCCATTCTGGATATACTGGAGCGCACTTCCCCGGGGAAGTATGCCCTGGGGGAGATCGGCCCCGGCTTGCCGGCTCCCGCGGTGATTGCCCGGGGGGAGCGGCTCTCCCCCATCCCCGCGGTCTTCGGCTTCACCGGCCGGGAAGGCGGGAAACTCCTGATCAACGCCCGGAGCGAGACCGCCGGGGAGAAGCCCGCCTTTGCGGACTGCCTCCGTTCCCGGCGGATCGTCCTGCCCGCCAGCGCCTTTTTCGAATGGAGCCGGGAGACCCGGGAGAAGTACCGCTTCACCGTGCCGGGGCTCTCCTTCTTTTATCTGGGGGGCCTGTACCGGCGGGAGGGGGAGGAGATCCGCTTCGTCATCCTCACCCGGGCGGCCAGCGCGGATATGGCCCCGGTGCATCACCGGATGCCCCTGATCCTGGGGCCGGAGGCGGTGCGCCCCTGGCTCACCCGGGAGACGGAGGCCCGGGCTATGCTCGCCGGGGAGCCGCCCCGGCTGGCCGCGGAGCGGTCATCCTAGAAAATACCCCTGGGGGCTTGCGTTTCCCCTCTGTGGATAGTAAAATATACATTGGGTCGGTATAGACGGGCCCATGGAGGATAGGACATTGGAATACGAAAACGCCGCCGGACGCATTTACGATATCCAGGGCTACGCGGTGCATGATGGGCCGGGCATCCGGACCACCGTGTTCACCAAGGGCTGTCCCCTGAGCTGCCTCTGGTGCCACAGCCCGGAATCCCAGGGTTTCGGCTTTGAGCTGGGCTGGCTGCCCCTGAAATGCCTGGGCATGGACCTGTGCGTGGAAGCCTGCAAAAAGGCCTGCCCCCGGGGGGCCATCACCCGGGGCGAGCCCACCAAGCGCATGGGCACCGAGGAGATGGTGGAGAAGGCGCAGCTGGACCGGACGAAGTGCGACGGCTGCCTGAAATGCACGGAGGTCTGCTTCACCAAAGCCCTGTACTCCGCCGGGTGGGACACCACGGTGGACGAGGTCTACGACCGGCTCATGAAGGACGTGCCCTTCTTCGAGAACGGCGGCGGCGTCACCGTCTCCGGCGGGGAGGCCATGAGCCAGTTCGAATTCACCCTGAACCTGCTGAAGCGGCTGAAGGACAGCGGCATCCATATCTGCCTGGATACCACGGGCTTTGCCCCGGGGGAGAAATTCCTGGAGATCCTCCCCTATGTGGACCTGTTCCTGTACGACCTCAAGCATATGGACTCCAGGCGGCACAAGGCCCTTACCGGAGTGCCCAACGAGCTGATCCTGGACAATGCCCGGCTCCTGGCGGCCAACGGAGGCAAGCTCCAGGTCCGCTACCCGGTCATTCCCAAGCTGAACGATTCCCGGGAGAATATGGAGGCGACGGCGGACTTCTGCCTGAGCCTGGGGGAGGCGGTCACCCTGGTGCAGCTTCTGCCCTACCATAAGTCCGGCCGGTCGAAGTACGAGCGTCTGGACCGGCCCTACCGCCTCACCAACGTGGAACCGCCGCCGGAGAGCTTTATGGAGAAGGCCCTGGAGCTGTTCCTGGCGAAGGGGCTGCCCGCCCAGATCCACTGAGAAGAAAGAAAAGCAAGAAGAAAATAAAACAGCGAAAGGAGCGCAGCCATGGAGAACTTTGATTATCCCCTTTCCCCGCGCATCCAGGCGTTGAAGGAGAAGCGCAGACGCATCAACAAGGATATGCGTCTGGACTTCGAGCGCAACCGCATCATCACGGAGTACTACAAGACCCACATGAAGGAGTACCCCATCCTGAAACGGGCGGGCTACCTGTACACCTGGCTCACCACCCGGGAGATCAACATCGATGACGACGATATCTTCCTGGGGGACAGCGGCCCCCATTGCCGCACCGTCCATTTCGACATCGAACAGACCCCCAACGCCTGGATCACGGGCTGCTTCGGGGACACGGACGAGCGGTTCAGGGCCGCCTGGCAGGTGCCCGGCAGCGTCTGGGTCTCGGACGAGGACCGGGCATGGATCCTGGAGGCGGCGGAATTCTGGAAGGACAACGACATCGCCTCCACCGCCATGGGCCTCTTCCCGGAGGACTTCGTCGCCCGGCGCCGCACCATGGGCAGGGGCATGAGCGGGACCTTCCCCGGCCATTTCTGCCCCGGCTATGAGCGGGCGGTCATGGTTTCCTTCGGGGAATGCCGCCGCATCGCCCAGGAGAAGCTGGAGGCCATCCGGCAGAACACCACGGCGGAAAACGTGCGCAGCGAGCTCTTCTACCGGGCCTACATCAAGGTCTGCGACGGCATGATCCTCATGAGCAAGCGGTATGCCGAGGGCTGCCGGAAGAAGGCGGCGGAGACCGCCGATCCCGCCCGGAAGGCGGAGCTGCTGAAGATGGCGGACAGCTGCGACTGGATCGTGGAGCATCCCGCCCGCACCCTGTGGGAGGGCATCCAGGCCCTGTTCTTCTACCAGTACCTGCTGGTGGCGGACGGCGTCCACTGGGCGGACAGCCCCGGGCTCATCGACCGTTTCCTGGGCCCCCTGGCGGAAAAGGAGATCGCCGAGGGTACCCTCACCCGGGAGCAGGCCCAGGAGCTTTTCGACGCCTTCGTCCTGCATATCGGCGACCAGATCATCATGTTCCCCAAGCCCACCAACGACCGGCTGATCGAGGCCCACCAGAACGGCAAATGCTTCTTCGATCTCCAGGGCGGGGCCCAGAATATCGCCGCGGGCAGCCTCATCACCATCGGCGGACAGACGCCGGACGGCACCGCCGGGACCTACAATCTCGCCACGGAGATGATCCTCCTGGGCTACTACCGCCTGCGGGTGGCGGAGCCCAGCCTGGCCCTGCGCATCAACCAGTACACCCCGGACCGGATCTGGGCCATCGCCATCGCCTGCAGCATCCGCTCCGGCGGCATCCCCCAGTTCAACAACGACGACAAGATCATCGAGGCCATGCTGAAGCGGGGCGTGCCCATCCAGGACGCCCGGCAGTACGCGGTGTTCGGCTGCGTGGAGCCCGCCATCAGCGGCAAGGAATGGTCCATGGCCGCCAACTGCGGCGCCTTCGGCGCCGGCGCGGGACCCACCAGCATCCTCCAGTACGTGATCCACGGGAACTATGATCCCATGTGGAAGCGGGAGGGGGAGCTGCCCTGCAAGAAGCTGTACGAATACGAGAGCTTCGAGGAGCTGAAGGCGGAGTTCGAGCGCCAGGCCAAGCACTATATCGACTCCATGTCCCGGATGTACCACTTCGCCGCCCTCACCTTCAATACCGAATGGCCCGTCCTCTCCGCCTCCATGATGACGGAGGGCTGCCTGGAGACCGGCCGGGACGTCACCTGGGGCGGGGCGACCTACAACGGCATGGGCAGCATGATCAACGCCGTGGCCACCATCGGGGACAGCCTCACGGTCATCAAAAAGCTCTGCTTCGACGATAAGATCGTCTCCACCAGGGAACTGTATGAAGCCCTCCGGGACAACTGGGAGGGAGAAGGGCAGGAGCTCCTGCGCCAGCGCATCATCAACGCCCTGCCCCACTACGGCAACGACGACGATTACGCCGACGAGCAGGTGGTGTGGTGGACGAACATGTGGGTGGATTACTACAACTCCCGCAGCGGCGTCAACGGCGGCACCAACAACTGCGGCGCCCTGGACCTGAACTGGGTCGGCGGCGGCAAGTTCACCTGGGCCACCCCCGACGGCCGGAAATCCGGCGAGCCCCTGTCCATCTCCAGCGATCCGCGGCAGGACTGCATCAAGAACGGGCCCCTCTCCTATGTGAAGAGCGTGGCCAAGATGCCCTGGACCAAGCTGCGCTGCGGCGGGGCCATCAACTCCCGCTTCGACATGAACTCCGTGCAGGGAGACGACGCCTGGTGGAAGGTGAAGGATCTGATCTCCGCCTACTTCAGGCTGGGCGGCATCCAGTACCACTTCACCGTGGCGGACTCCGCCGCCATGCGGGACGCCCAGGTGCACCCGGAGGACCATCAGGATCTCATCGTCCGCATCGCGGGCTACTCCGCTTACTTCACCCATATGTCCACCGCGGATCAGAACGACTATATCAACCGCTTCGAGCACAGCGTATGATCCGCACCCTTCCCGCCCGGATCCGCCTTCGCGGATCCGGGCCTTTCTTTTTCCTTGACGATTCACTACACATATCTTAAAATAGAGACAACCTACAAACCAAGGAGGCATTCCCATGGAAAAGAAGCTGCAGGACGCGGAGCTGAAGGTCATGCACATCATCTGGCGGGAGGGCAGCGTCCCCGCCGCCAAAGTGGCCGCCGAGTGCAGGGAGACCATCGGCTGGAACCTGAACACCACCTATACCCTCATCAAGCGCTGCATCCAGAAGGGCGCGGTGGAGCGCAGCGAGCCCGGCTTCGTCTGCCGTCCTCTGGTCTCCAAGGAGGAGGCGCAGATGCTGGAGACGGACCGGCTCATCAACAAGCTCTTCGACGGATCGGCGGATAAGCTCTTTGCCGCCCTGCTGGGCCATACGAAGCTCTCCCGGCAGGAAGTGGAGAAGCTGAAGAAGCTCATCGACGAATTGGAGTGAGCTTATGCTGCTGACCATGAGCCTCACCGGCGGGGTCCTGATCCTCCTGGCGGCGCTCATCCGGCGGTTTGCCCTGGGGAAGATGCCCAAGGGCCTCTTCCTGCTCCTGTGGGGCGTGGCGCTGGCGCGCCTGCTCATTCCCTT
>JBGUZS010000046.1:0-4021 GCA_045223835.1 Oscillospiraceae bacterium
GCAAAAATGAATTTTGCCCCAAAATGAATCTCATCTCATTCGCGCCTGCGGGCGCGAACTCTGCGAGGCTTTTTGCACTTTGTCTACGGTCAGAGGCGGTTCAGGTGAACCGCCTCTGTTTTTGCCTGTATTCCGCCTGCCTTATTTCCGGGGCAGGTACTCCCGGGGATCCACGGAGACCCCGTCCACGGACATGGAGAAATGCAGATGGGTCACGTCTCCGCGCTCCGCCATGGCGGTGGTGCCGATGGCGCCCACCACGTCCCCCACGGCCACCTCGTCCCCGATCTGCACCGCGGGAGAGGCAGCCAGGTTGGCGTATACGCTCCGCAGTCCGCCTCCATGGTACAGCACCACGGTGGTCCCCAGACGCTCATCCAGGGTGACCTGCTCCACCACCCCGTCCGCCGCGGCGCAGACCTTTGCCCCCAGACCGCCGGAGATATCCAGCCCGTCATGGGTGCGCCAGTCCGCCATGGTCCGGTCGTACACCAGCCGGTCCCAGGAGTGGCCCCGCTCCACCTCTCCGTTCAGAGGCCAGAGGAAGACAGCGGCCATCACCTCCGCCGCGGGCTGATCCGGCTCCTCCAGGGAGGGGAGCTCAGCGCCCTCCGCCGGGGATTCCTCCCCCTCCTCGGGCGCGGGCAGCTCCGTAACCGCCGGAGGCGGCGTTTCCTCCGTCCGCTCCGCGGGCGCCAGGGTGGGCAGCGGCGGCATGGTGATCCGCAGGGACAGCCCGGGTTCCGTGGAGACGGTCTGCACCGCCTTCCAGGTGCTGGAAAAGATCAGGGCCGTGAGGCCGATCACCGCGACGCAGAGGAAAAGCACCAGGTAGAAGCCCTGTCTGCCCAGAAAGGCCCCCAGCCGCTTCCACAGGGGTTCCGCTCCATCCTGCTTGTTTTTACGCAAATTCATTCACCCCCAAATGTACCCGGCCTTGCGCCGGGACAAAAACTCCGCGGAGAGAGCCTCCGCGGAGTTCCTCTATGGGGGAGTATTGCCGTTTCCGGCAGAATTATACGCCTTACCGGGCAAGCTCCGGAAGATTGAAGAAAGCCTTGCGGCCGGGATACACGGCCATATCGTACAGCCCCTCCTCGATGCGCAGGAGCTGGTTGTACTTCGCCACCCGGTCCGTGCGGCTGGGGGCGCCGGTCTTGATCTGCCCGGCGTTCAGGCCCACCACCAGGTCCGCGATGGTGGTATCCTCCGTCTCGCCGCTGCGGTGGCTCACCACGGTAGTGTACCCCGCCCGGTTGGCCAGCTGCATGGTGTCCAGGGTCTCGGTGAGGGTGCCGATCTGGTTCACCTTGATGAGGACGCTGTTGCACACGCCCTTCTCGATGCCCATCTTCACCCGCTCCACGTTGGTGACAAACAGGTCGTCCCCCACCAGCTGCAGCTTCTTCCCCAGGGCGTCCGTCAGGAGCTTCCAGCCCTCCCAATCGTCCTCCGCCATGCCGTCCTCAATGGAGATGATGGGGTATTTCTCCGCGAAGGAGACATACATATCCACCATTTCCTCCCGGCTCATGGCAATGCCCCGCTTGGGCAGATGATACAGGCCGTCCTCCTTGCTGAACCAGTCGGACACCGCGCCGTCCATGGCCAGAAGGAAGTCCTCCCCGGGGGTGTAGCCCGCCCGGCTGACGGCCTCCACCAGGGCGGCCAGAGCCGCCTCGTCGCTCTTCAGATCCGGAGGGGCATAACCCCCCTCGTCCCCTACGCTGGAGGTGCCCAGCACCTTGGAGAGGACATGGAAAACCTCGCTGCACATCCGCAGGGCTTCCCGCCAGGTGGGGGCGCCCACGGGCATGATCATGAATTCCTGGATATCCACGGCGGAATTGGGGGCATGGACGCCGCCGTTCAGCACATTCATCATGGGCACCGGCAGGGTCTTGGCGTTCACCCCGCCGATATACTGGTACAGGGGCAGGCCCAGGGCCGTGCTGGCCGCCCGGGCGCAGGCCAGGGACACGCTCAGCAGGGCGTTGGCCCCCAGGCGGGACTTATTCGGGGTGCCGTCCAGCTCCCGCAGCAGATGGTCCACCAGGGGCTGCTCCAGGGCGTTCACCCCCGTGAGCAGGTCCGCGATCTCGGTATTCACCGCCTCCACCGCGTTCAGGACGCCCTTGCCCAGATACCGGGACTTGTCCCCGTCCCGCAGCTCGCAGGCCTCATATACGCCGGTGGACGCCCCGGAGGGCACGGCTGCCCGACCGACGGTCCCGTCCGCCAGGATGACCTCCGCCTCCACGGTGGGGTTGCCCCGGCTGTCCAATATCTCCCGACCGACGATCTCGGTGATCTCCAGAAATGCGCTCATGTGCTGAAATCCTCCTTATTCTTCTGTTAAAGCGGTCCCCGGCGCTTCCAGCCGGTCTGCCGCCGCAATGATCCGGGAAAACTTCTCCGGGTCCAGGGAGGCACCCCCCACCAGGCCCCCGTCCACATCCGGCTGCCGAAGCAGCGCCTCCGCGTTATCCCCGTTCATGGAGCCGCCATAGAGCACGGGCACCGCCCGGGCAGCTCTGGCTCCGTAAAGCAGCCGCAGGGTCGACCGGATCAGGGCGCACATCTCCTGGGCCTGCTCCGGGGAGGCCGTACGGCCTGTGCCGATGGCCCAGATGGGCTCATAGGCGATGATGGTGCGCCGAAGGAGCTCCTCCGGCAGTCCGCGCAGGGCGGCCTTCACCTGCACGGCTATCAGCTCCCCCTGAATCCCCAGCTCCCGCTGCTCCAGGGTCTCCCCCACGCAGAGAATGGGGGTCATGCCCTCCCCATGGACGGCGGCCAGCTTCCGGCTCACCGCGCCGTCCGTCTCTCCGTGGTACTGCCGCCGCTCACTGTGCCCCACGATGACGTATTTCACTCCAGCGTCCCGCAGCTGGGCCGCGGAGACCTCCCCGGTCCTGGCCCCCTTGGGCTCCTCGCTCACATCCTGGGCGCCTACGGCGATATGGGAGCCCCGGAAGGCCCGGACCGCCGCCGGGATCAGGGGAAAGGGCACGCATACCAGCACCTCCCGCCGGGCCCGGCGCTTCGCCAGCTCCCGCAGGCGCTGGGCATAGGGCTTCACGTCCCCGCTCAGCAGGTTCATCTTCCAGTTGCCCGCCAGGACGGCGCGGCGATACCGGGTGTTCATGCTTCCTCCTTATCCGGCAGGCAGGCGATGCCCGGCAGCTCCTTCCCCTCCAGGAACTCCAGAGAGGCGCCGCCGCCTGTGGAGATATGGGTCATCCTGTCCCCAAGGCCAAGCCGCTGCACGGCGGCGACGCTGTCGCCCCCGCCCACGATGGTGACGCCGGGACATTTCGCCATGGCCTTGGCGATGGCTTCCGTGCCGCCGGCGAAGCCCTCGGTCTCGAACACGCCCATGGGGCCGTTCCAGACGACGGTGCCCGCCTTCTCGATCTCCGCCGCGAAGAGCGCCCGGGTCTTCTCCCCGATATCCGCGCTCTCCCGATCCTCGGGCACGGCGTTGGCGGGGCAGGTGATATACTCCGCATTGGGGGCGATCTCCTTCACCGCCAGGGTATCCACATTCAGCAGCAGCTTGACGCCCTTGGCCTCCGCCTTGGCGATCATCTCCCTGACATAGGGGAGCTTCTCCCGATCCAGCATGCATTTGCCGATCTCGCCCCCCAGGGCCTTATGGAAGGTATAGGCCATGCCGCCGCCGATCAGGAGGGTATCCGCCTTATCCAGCAGATGGTCGATGACCCCCAGCTTGTCCGCCACCTTGCCGCCGCCCAGGACGGCCACCAGGGGCCGCTTCGGCTGGTCGATGGCCTCCCCCAGGGCCTTCAGCTCCGCTTCGATGAGGAAGCCGCAGCAGGAGGGCAGATACGCCGCCACCCCCGCGGTGGAGGCATGGGCCCGATGGACGGTGCCGAAGGCGTCGGAAACGAAAACGTCCGCCAGATCCGCCAGGGCTTTGGCAAAGGCGGGATCATTCTTCTCCTCCTCCGGATGGAAGCGGAGGTTTTCTAGCAGCAGGCATTCCCCGGGCTTCAGG
>JBGUZS010000047.1:0-9962 GCA_045223835.1 Oscillospiraceae bacterium
CCAGCAAGCGCGAATTTCGCGTTTTAACGTATTAGTGCAAAAGAGGATAACATACGAGGACTCCCGGATTTTTACCCGATCCCTGGGCTGAGGCGTATGGATTGCGAAAGGAGAAAAAATATGGTTGAGCTTTCCGCTGCCGAAAAAAAGGCGATGTGCGAGGAGATGACCGCGCATCTGCCCAAGATCCGCAAGCTGCTGAGTCTCACCCAGGCCGACTTGGGCAATCTCACCGGGCTGAGCCGGGTAACGATCTCCCAGATCGAAAGCGGCAAGGTCCAAATGACCTGGCTGCACCTGAACGCCATCATGTTCATCTGTACCGTGAACCGCCGCAGCAAGGAGTATATCTTTGCCAACAATATCCTGGGCCCCCGGTATCTGCAGTTTGTCCAGGGGAAGGATGAGAATATCCCCCCGGACTATAACGTCACGGTCCGCACGGAGATGATCAAAGCATACCAGGAAATGCTAAAAAACCAAACTCGCGTTGAGGAATAATAAATAGTATGCGCCGGCCGGGCAACAAACCCGGCCGGCGCTTTTTTTGCTTCGGAATGCCCGGAGGCTTCCCGGAAGCCCCAGCTTATCCCTTCAGCTCCGTATATCTGCCCTCTTTCCGGGGAGGCGCCTTGGCTTCCCCCTCCGGCCAGCCCAGGCAGAGACCCAGGGTGAAGATATCTTCTTCGCCGATGCCCAGTCTCTCCCGCCAGGGCGCGCCGGCCTCGGAGCGCATAAAGTCCCGGATGCAGCCGATCATCACCGTGCCCAGGCCCAGGGACTGGGCGGCCAGGCACATATTCTCCGCCACGATGCCGGTGTCCATCTCCGTATAGGGGAAGGCCTTGGGTCCGAAGAGGAAGAAGAACACGGGGGCTTCATAGTCGAAGGGCAGCGGCCGGGCGGTACGGCCGCCCGCGGCGGTAAAGTCCTCCCGCAGCTGCTTCCGCAGAGCGGGATCCCGGAGACAGACGATCCGGATCTCCTGCTCGTTCCGGGCGGTAGGCCCCCAGAGGCCGGCGTCCACCACGGCCTGGATCAGCTCCTCCGGCACTGGGTCGGACTTATACTTGCGGATGCTCCGCCGCTCCAGAATATCCTTTTGAGTCGGATTCATGAATAATACCTCCTTAACGATATATTGTTCTGTCCGCAGTATACCAAGAGAAGAGGGCAATTGCAAGGGGAAAGGGGCGGAGGACTGTTTCACGTGAAACAATCGGTAGGGAACGGGCGGGACCCGCAGCCGAAAAACAAAATGTTTCACGGGAAACATCGGGAAATTTCCCCCCGCCCCGTTGAAATCTGCGGGGCATTGGGCTATACTGTTTTCATTATGGGAAAGACGATCGCATTATTCAACCAAAAGGGCGGAGTGGGGAAAACCACCACCTGCGTGAACCTCTGCTGCGCTCTCCATGATCTGGGCTTGCGCGTCCTGATCGTGGACTGTGACCCCCAGGGCCACAGCACCTCCGGTATGGGCATCAACAAGGCCAACGCCGCGCCGAACACCTTTCAGATGCTCCTGGAGGGGGTGCCTGCGGAAAAGGCCATCCATAAAACGCCCTACGGGGACGTGATCCCCTGCAACAAGGATCTGTTCGGCTCCGGCCTGCTTTTGGGGGAGAAGGAGCGGCGGGAATTCGTCCTTCGGGATGCGCTGGCGTCCGTAAAGTCCGCATACGATTATCTCTTTGTGGACTGTCCCGCCCTGTTGGAGCTCCTCACCCTGAACGCCCTCTGCGCGGCGGACTCCATCCTCGTCCCGGTGCAATGCGAGTATCTTGCCCTGGAGGGGCTCAGCGAGCTGATGGGGACGATCAGAATGGTGCGGCGCACCCTGAATCCGGCTCTGGAGCTGGAGGGCGTCGTGCTCACCATGTTCGACGGCAGGACGAACCTGAGCCTTCAGGTGGCCAACGCGGTAAAGAAACACATGAAGCAATCGGTTTTCAGGACGGCCATCCCCAGGAATGTGCGGCTCAGCGAGGCCCCGAGCCACGGGATGCCCGTTCTCCGCTACGACAAAAGCTCAAGGGGGGCGGAAGCCTACCGGGAGCTGGCCAGGGAGCTGGTCGCGCGGAATCCGAAGGGAGGTGGCTGATATGGCAAAGAAAGGACTGGGCAGCGGCCTGGACGCCCTGTTCGGCGGGGATGCGGAACGGAAGGAGGACGCGGGGCTTCTGAACCTGCCCCTCAGCAAGGTGGAGCCGGCGGCGGATCAGCCCCGGGAGCGCTTCGAGCCCGAGGCCCTGGAGGACCTGGCGGATTCCATCCGGCAGCATGGCGTGCTGCAGCCCATCGCCGTCCGGGCCCTGGGGGGCGGCTATTATCAGATCATCGCCGGGGAGCGGCGCTGGCGGGCCGCCCGGGAGGCGGGCCTGGATACGATCCCCGCCCGGGTCCTGGAGGCGGATGATCGCGCCGCCAAGGTGCTGGCCCTGGTGGAAAATCTTCAGCGGCAGGACCTGAATCCGGTGGAGCAGGCCAAGGGCCTGAACAGCCTCATGAGGGACTATGGGCTGACCCAGGAGGCGGCGGCGGAGCAGGTGGGCTTTTCCCGGCCCGCCGTGGCCAATGCCCTGCGCCTGCTGAGCCTGCCGGAGCCGGTGCTGGCCATGCTGGAGGAGGGAAGTCTCTCCGCCGGCCATGCCCGGGCGCTGCTGGCCCTGGGGGACGAGGAATCCATCTGCCGGGCGGCAGAGCTGGTGGTGAAGGAGGAGCTGAGCGTCCGGCAGACGGAAGAGCTGATCAGACGGAAGAAAGCCTCTCCGAAGAAGAAAAAGGAATCGCCCCGCAGCATCTATGTGCGCGACCTGGAGGAACGGCTGGGCAGCCATTGGAACCGGAAGGTGCGCATCGTGGAGGGAAAGCGCCGGGGCAAGCTGGAGATCGAATACTACGGCAACGAGGATCTGGACCGCCTGCTGGCGGCCATGAACGCCTCTCTGCCGGATTGAGGAGAGTTCATCGATGCTGGATATCAGATTTGTGCGGGAGCATCCCGAAGAGGTCCGGGAGAATATCCGCAAAAAGTTCCAGGAGCAGAAGCTGCCCCTGGTGGACGAGTTGCTGGCGCTGGATTCGGAGCTCCGGGCGGTAAAGACGGAGGCGGACGGCCTGCGGGCCAGGCGGAACAGCCTGTCCAAGCAGATCGGCGTGCTCATGGGCCAGGCGAAGAAGGACCCCGCCAAAGCCGCGGAGGCGGAGGCGGTAAAGGCCCAGGTGGCAGAGCAGGCGGCGCGTCTGGCGGAGCTGGAGGGGAAGGAGCCGGGGCTGGAGGAGGAGTTGACCAAACGGATGATGGTCATCCCCCAGATGATCGATCCCAGCGTGCCCATCGGCCCGGATGACAGCCATAATGTGGAGGTTCAGCGCTTCGGGGATCCCCTGGTGCCGGATTTCCCCGTGCCCTATCATACGGAGATCATGGAGTCCCTGGACGGCATCGACCTGGACGCCGCCCGCCGGGTGGCGGGGAACGGCTTCTATTACCTGAAGGGGGATATCGCCCGGCTCCACAGCGCCGTGCTTTCCTATGCCCGGGATTTCATGATCGACAAGGGCTTCACCTACTATATCCCGCCCTTTATGATCCGCGCCAACGTGGTCACGGGGGTCATGTCCTTCAGCGAGATGGACGCCATGATGTACAAGATCGAAGGGGAGGACCTGTACCTGATCGGCACCAGCGAGCACAGCATGATCGGCGCCTTCATCGATCAGATCCTGGAGGAAAAGGACCTGCCCTGCACCCGCACCAGCTATTCCCCCTGCTTCCGGAAGGAGAAGGGGGCCCACGGCATCGAGGAACGGGGGGTCTACCGCATTCACCAGTTCGAGAAGCAGGAGATGATCGTGGTCTGCAAACCCGAGGAGAGCATGGACTGGTACGAGCGCATGTGGCGGTACAGCGTGGAGCTCTTCCGGAGCATGGAGATCCCCGTGCGGCAGCTGGAATGCTGCTCCGGCGATCTGGCGGACCTGAAGGTGAAATCCTGCGATATCGAAGCCTGGAGTCCCCGGCAGCAGAAGTATTTCGAGGTCTGCTCCTGCTCCAACCTGGGGGACGCCCAGGCCAGGCGGCTGAAGATCCGGGTCCGGGGAGCGGACGGAAAGCTGTACCTGCCCCATACCCTGAATAATACCGTGGCCGCCCCGCCCCGGATGCTCATCGCCTTCCTGGAGAACCATCTCCAGGCGGACGGCAGCATCACCATCCCCGAGGTGCTCCGGCCCTATATGGGCGGCAAGGAGCTGCTCATTCCCAAGACGGCGAAATAATTGACATATATTAGCAAAATTAAACGAAGGGAAGGAAACCACATGAAGAAAATGGCAAAAGAGTTCAAGGACTTCATCGCAAAGGGCAATGTCCTGGACATGGCGATCGGCGTCATCATCGCCGGCGCCTTCGGCAAGATCACCACCTCCGTGGTGAACGACATCCTGATGCCCGTCATCGGCGCCATCTTCGGCGGCGCGAGCCTGACGGACACCCTGAACATCACCCTGCGGGCCGCTGAGCTGGACGCCGCGGGCGAAGTGGTGAAGCCCGCCTGCGTGCTGGGCCTGGGGACGCTGATCACCGCGGTCATCGATTTCCTCATCATCGCCCTCATCTGCTTCCTTATCGTGAAGGCCTTCAATAAGGCCCGGGAAAAGACGGAGGCCAAGAAGAAGGAGGCGGAAGCCGCCGCTGCCGCCGCCGCGGAGGAAGAGGCCAAGAAGCTGGCCGAGGAAGAGGCCGCCGCCGCCAAGGAGGCCCGGCTCAATGATCCCGGCGTTCAGATGCTCATGGAGATCCGGGATCTGCTGAAGAAGCAGCAGTAAACCATGAAGACGCTGACGAAGGTCATCGTGTTCGCCCTGCTGGCCGTCGCGGTGGGCTTCGGCGTGCATTTCGTCCTGCGGGAAATGGGCGTGCTCATGGACCCGGACGCGGATCCCACCCAGCTGGCCGGCACCGCCATGACCAAGGCGAGAGCCATGTTCGTGGAAAAATCCGACGCGATCCAGACCCTCACCGCCGGGATCCTGGAGGAGCCCGGGCTGGAGCTCCTGGCAGGGGAGGATGGTTCCGTTTGGATGCGCAGGGGCGCGGAGGATCCGGTTCCCGCCGCCCTGGAGGACGAGGCCGCACAGGCTGCCCTTGCGGAGGTTTTCGGGGCTTACGAGGCCGGCAGCCGCGTGCTGCAGGTTCTGGTAAAGGCGGATGCGGTGCTCTTCTATACCGACTACCCCAAGGGAGGCTGCGCCGGCTTCCTCTATGAGAAGGAGCTGAACGGCACCGCCTACTATGATTACGTGGAGCTGGTGGAGAACTGGAAGCTCTTCTACCGCATCCCCCTGAAATGAGGGCGCTGGAGCAGACCCTGGCAGCCTGCGCCCGATCCCTGGGCGTATCCCTGCCGGAGGAGGCGCTGGAGCGCTTCCGGGTCTACTACGACCTGCTGGAGGAGCGGAACCGGGTCATGGACCTCACCGCCGTGGCGGGGGAGGAGGAGACGGCGCTCCGGCATTTCGGGGATAGTCTCACCCCCCTCCTGTGCGCCGACCTCCGGGAAAAGCGCCTGCTGGACGTGGGCTCCGGCGCGGGCTTCCCCGGCCTGCCCCTGCTTTTGGCGGAGCCCAGCCTGCGCCTGACCCTGCTGGACAGCCAAGGGAAGCGGGTGCGCTTCCTGGAGGAGCTGTGCGCCCGTCTGGGGGCGGAGGCGGAATGCCTCCAGGCCCGGGCGGAGGAGCAGGCCCTGCTGTCGGGGTACCGGGAGAGCTACGATGTGGTGACCAGCCGGGCGGTGGCGCGGCTCAGCCTCCTGGGGGAGCTGTGCATCCCCTTCCTGAAGGTGGGGGGCTGCTTCCTGGCCATGAAGGCGGAGGACTGCGGGGAGGAGCTGGAGGAAGCCCGCCCCGGGCTGGGGACCCTGGGGGGAAGGGTGGAGGCGGTGAGGGAGTTCACGGTGGGGGAGACCCGCCGGAAGATCCTGGTGATCCGCAAGCTCCGGCCCACGCCCGCGGGGTACCCAAGGAAATATGCCCGCATGGTGAAAAAGCCCTTATAAGAAGCGCAGAACGCCGACGGCATCAGCCGTCGGCGCGTTTTTTCGACATAAATTTCGGCGGGATCCCCGGACCTTACCAGTCCGAATCCCAGTCCGTATCCCCGGAATCCCAGCTGTCGTAATCATAGGTATCGCCGCCGGAATCGGAGCTGGAGCTCTGGAGCTCCTCCCAGGCTTCGGAATCGGTGAAGGCGCTGCCGCCCCAGGAATCGCTGTATTCATTTCCCTGGTAATATTCCCGGTAATCCTCATAGGGGAAGGCTTCCACCTCGTACCAGTCGTCCGTATAGCTGTCCATGAACCAGGCGGCGCCGTAGCGGTAGAACAGATCCTCTCCCACCCGGTAGTAGCCGTCGTTCCGGTGGGTGATGCGGTTGGAAACGGCGGAGAAGATCGAGCTCAGAGCAAGGAGGATCACCAGGGGCAGGAGGATGTTCCGCAGAAAGCTGTTCTTCTTCCGGGCGCCGCCCCGGGCCGCGCCGGAGGAGGCGGCGGGCCGCCGGAGATCGGACCGGAGCTCGTGCTCCGCCATCAGCTTATCGTAAAGCTCCCCCACGGCATGGGCTTCGTCCGGCCCGCGGTACCGGATCGCCCGGCTGCCGTCGGCCTTGTTTTTATAGACCACGAAATCCGAACCATCCCGATAGATGCCGAAGGCCCGGGGTTCCCGGTAATCCTCCCCGATGAAGAAGCGCATCTTCTCCAGGGGCATGCCCCTGGAGGCGCAGTAGGCCTGGAGCTCGGCAATGGTCCGGGGCCTGTCCCCGTTTCCCCCGGGGGCGGGGGAGGCGCCGGGGAGATAATAGGGGTTCGGCGCGCCGCAATGCGGGCAGTTCTGGTCATCGGAGCTCATGGAGGAGCCGCAGTATTCGCAGCGGAGTGTCGCCATGTTCATCCCTCCCGCTTATGGAAGATCGGCCGGAGTTATCCGGCGGCTCCTCATGATACCATGTTTTCCGGGAAGCGTCAAATCCGCGCGTCCCGGATCGGGCTTCCCCTGCGCCCCGGGGAAAAAGATCCCCCGGCGGGGGATGTAATTTGGGAAAAACATGGTATAATAATGCCCGAAACCGAAACGAAAGGGGGGCGTGAGGATGAGAAGCGCGCGCAGACCCTTCCTCTGCCATGAGGGAGGCCATGGGGAGCTGAGCCATGTGGGCGGAGGCCATCACGACCACGAGCATCCCCATCCCCATGTCCACCAGAACACAAAGCAGGTGCTGAACCGCCTCTCCCGGATCACCGGCCACCTGAATGCGGTGAAGACCATGGTGGAGACCGGACGGGACTGCTCCGAGGTGCTGATCCAGCTGGCGGCGGTGCAGTCCGCCCTGAACGGGGTCTGCCAGGTGATCCTGGAGGACCATATCGACCACTGCATCGTGGACGCGGTGCAGACCGGGGACATGGCCGCCATCGAGGAGCTGAACAAGGCCATCAAGACCCTGATGAAGAAGTGACTTACCCGCACCGGGTACCCCCGCCTCCGGCCCATCGGCAGAGGCGGGGGTCTCTCCACCCCCAGGGCTTCCGTCAGCCCGGAAGGAGCTGCTCCGCCAGGGCCGCGATGGTCCCCTCATAGTCCGAGTCGATGAGGGCGACCGGCTCTCCGGCCTCCCGGAAGCGGGCGACAAAGGCGCGGTTGTCCGCCTTCAGACTTTCCGGGGATAAGCCCGAAGCATCCTGCCGGGATTCGATATCGCACCTATGCCGGAGGATCTCCCCGAAGCTTGTCTCAATGTACCGGTCTGTGAAGGCGAGGCAGAGGAACCGGATGGAGGCCAGATACCCTTCGTCGAAGTCCCGCCGCCAGCTCCCGGGGATATAACAGCCCTCCAGGATGAGGTTCTGCCGGTTTTCCACGGCGGTCTTGACCATCTCCCGGAGGATGGGCCAGAGATAGTCCGTCAGGGCGTCGTCGTCCTCCGGGGTCAGGGGGGTGTTCCCGCTGCGGATCAGCCCCATCTTCAGATGGTCGATGGAGAGATAGGGCCATCGGGTCCTTTCCAGCAGCCGCTGGGCCAGAAGGGTCTTCCCGGTATGGGAGGCTCCGGTAATCAGGAGGACCATTTCCGGTCAGCCCTCCAGCTGCAGCACTTCCTTCAGCGCCGTGTACTCCCGGAGATACAGGCCCCGCTTCATGCCCTTTTCCCCCGCGTAGTCGTCGTACCGGGAAAAGATGGCCAGGGCCTCCTCCGGGTCGACCCAGCGGGGCTCCAGCATCAGGCGCTCCTCCAGGTCCGTGGGCTTCCGCTCCGTCTCGCGGGCCACCGCCGCAGGGAAGAAGCGGTTGATATGCCGCATATCGCCGAAGTACTCGATGATTTCCAGGGCGCATTCCCGGGGCTCGATGAGGAAGCCGGATTCCTCCGCCACCTCCCGGATGACGGTCTCCCGGTCGCTCTCCCCCTCCTCCTTGCCGCCGCCGGGGATCATCCACAGGTCGCCGGCGGCCGGGTAGTGGGACAGGAGCACCAGGCCGTCCCGGAGCACGATGCCCCGGCAGGCTCTGCGGGTGCGGGCGAACTGCCCGGAGTAAGTCTGGTCGATCAGTTCCAAAGTCTTCATCTTATGTCCTCCCCTCGTCCTGATCCGCCCGGATCAGGGCGAAAAGTCTTTCTGTCAGCTCGGCATAGGGGTATTTCCCCACCCGCTCTCCCTTCCGGAAGAGAATGCCGTAATCCCGGCCGCCGGCTACGCCGTAGTCCGCCCCCGCGGCTTCCCCGGGGCCGTTCACCACGCAGCCCATCACCGCCACCTTCAGGGGGCGGTGGATCTCCTTCAGCCGGTCCTCCACCTCCGCGTACAGGGCGGGCAGGTCGATCTCCGTCCGTCCGCAGGTGGGGCAGGCGATCAGCTCCGGCTCATCCCGGCGCAGGCCGACGGCCCGGAGGATCATGAGTCCCACCTCCGGTTCCCGCACCGGATCCCCGGTCAGGGAGACCCGCAGGGTATCCCCGATGCCGTCCAGCAGCAGGGCGCCGATGCCCGCGGCGGATTTGATCACCGCCTGCTCTCCGCCCCCGGTCTCCGTCACCCCGATATGCAGGGGGTAATCCGTCCGCTCCGCCGCCAGGCGGTTGGCCGCCACGGTGCCCGCCACGTCGGAGCACTTGAGGCTGAGACAGATGTCGTCAAAGCCGAATTCATTCAGCAGGCGCACGTGGCCCAGGGCGCTCTCCACCATGGCCTCCGGGGTGACGCCCCCGAATTTCTCCAGCAGGGGCTTTTCCAGGCTGCCCCCGTTGATGCCGATGCGGATGGGAAGCCCGTTTGCGCGGCAGGCCTCCGCCACCCTGCCCACGTTTTCCCGCCCGCCGATGTTTCCGGGATTGATGCGGATGGCGGCCATGCCGCTCTCCGCCGCCGTCAGGGCCAGGCGGTAGTCGAAATGGATATCCGCGACGAGGGGCACCGGGGAGGCGTCCGCGATCTCCCGCAGGGCCGCCGCCGCCTTCGGGTGGGGCACCGCCAGGCGCACGATCTCCGCCCCCGCCGCCGCCAGGGCCCGGATCTGGGCCAGGGTGGAGACCGGGTCTTCGGTTTTCGTATTGCACATGCTCTGGATGGAGACCGGCGCGCCGCCCCCCACCGGGACGGAGCCCACCATCAAACGCTTGCTCATAAAACACCTCCGGAAGAGGGTCTGATTCCTTAAGACGCACGGAAAAGCCCCGCAGAGTTCCCGCCCGCTCGTCGTCGCGGGCTTCGTATCGTTCGCTTCGGCCGGAAGGCCAAAGCTCATTCACTCCGCCGCTCCTCCTCTCCAAAATGAAAGCAAAGCTTTCATTTCAGACTGTAGACAAAGTGAAAAAGCCTCGCAGAGTTCGCGCCCGCAGGCGCGAATGAGATGAGATTCATTTTGGGGCGAAATTCATTTTTGCCCCAAAATACTGC
>JBGUZS010000048.1:0-4197 GCA_045223835.1 Oscillospiraceae bacterium
ACGAGAGAACGAACCGCCACGTCGCTTCGCTCCATTCCGCGCGCGAGGGCCCCTCGCAGGGACGTGCGCGTACTCCTCGCGATGACATAACGGGGTTTGTCGACACGCTCAGACGGGAGGCTGCTGCCTCCCGCCTTTTCGAGGACCCCATATTCCGGTTTCCTATTCCTTCCCAGCGAGCTTCTTCTGCAGCCAGTCCTTTCCATCCACGAAACGGGAAACGATGTAGCTTGCCACATAGTCTCCGGCGGCATTCACCATCGTCGCGGGGGGATCCACCAGGTCCCCGATGGCCAGGGCGATGGGGAAGGCCACCGCCAGCTGATCCGGGAAGAAGAGGGTGCAGAGCACCAGCTCTCCGGTGCCGCCGCCCCCCGGGATGCCGGACATGGCTACAGAGGAGAACACGGCAATGACGATGGCCAGGATGGCTTCGCCCGTGCCGAAATCCTTGCCGAACATGCCGAAAAGGAAGGCCACCTTGATGATGGCGCTCATGGCGCTGCCGTCCATATGCATGGTGGCGCCCATGGGAAGCACAATATCGCTGACCTCCTTGGAGATGCCTGTCTCCTCCGCCACCTCCATATTGGTGGGGATGGTGGCGACGCTGGAGCAGGTGCCGAAGGAGACCGCCGCGGGACGGAACAGATGCCGGAACATCACCTTCGCGCCTCCCTTGCCGCCGCCAAAGCGGGCGTAGAGGGGGAAGAAGACGAACATATAGGCGAAAGCGACCACATAGTAGACGATGATGGCCCGGGCATAGTTGGTGACGAAGTCCTTCCCATGGACCGCCACCAGGCTGGCGAAGAAGCCGAAAAAGCCGATGGGGGCGTAGTAGGTGATCAGCTTCACCGTCTTCATGATGCAGTTCGTGAGATCCGCCAGAAGCTTTGCCGTCCGGGTTTCCGCGCCGCCGGAGAGCTGCACGCCGAAGCCGAAGAGAATGGCCGCCACGATCAGCGGCAGGATGGCCCGGCGGCTGAACAGGTCGGTGAAATCCGGCTTGGTGAAGAAGTTAACGATCATGGCCGCAGCGCCGATGGTGCCGGCCTCGCCGGGCTCATACTCCGGCTCCAGGGTGAAGATGGGGAGGAAGCGGACGATGACGTACATGATGATCGCCGCGATGGCCGCAGTCACCAGAAAGGTGACGACCGTGGTGCCCAGGAGCCTGCCCGCCCGCCCGGGGCTCTGCATATTGGCGATGGCGGAGGCAATGGAGCAGAAAACCATAGGGACCACCACACAGAACATGGCGTTGATGAAGAGGGTGCCCAGAGGCTCCAGGGCCGTGGCTCCCGGCCAGATCGCGCCGACGATGCAGCCAGCCGCGATGCCGATGAGCATACAGATGATGAACCAGTAGCTTTTGAAGAAACCGCGTCCTGTTTTCATACAAACCTTCCTTTCCAGATGGTATACTTCATTATAGCGCTGAACCTCTTGCAATAAATACGCATATTATGCTATAATCTGAGCAAAAATTGCGGAGAGGGATATGGAAGACATACAGATCCGCGGGTATCTGCGGGAAAAATTCCGCCTGTTCCACCTCAGCGACCGGACGGACCTGGGGGAGATCGAGTTCCATTACCACAGCTTCCATAAGGTCCTGCTGTTCCTGGGGGGACGGGTGGAGTATATCATCGAGGGCCGCCGCTATCCGCTGGAGGCGGGGGATCTGGTGCTGGTGCCCCGGGGCAGCGTGCATCGGCCGGAGTCCGCAGGCCAGTCCCCCTACAGTCGATATGTGCTGTATCTGGATCCGGATGAGCTGCGGCAGCCGGAGGCTTCCCCCCTGGACCGGTGCTTCGACCTCGCCTCCGAGGGCAGCTTCGTGCTCCGTCTTCCCCCGGAGCAGGGCATGGGCGTCCTGGAGCGGTTCCGGGCGCTGGAGGCCGCGATGGGGGAACGGTCTGGCTACGGAGCGGCATTCCTGGCGGAGCTGGAGTTGAAGCGGCTGATGCTGGAGCTTTGCCGTCTCTCCCTGGGGCAGCGGGAGCGGCCGGCCGCCCAGTATGACGGGGAGATCCAGCGGGTGCTGGAGGTGATCGCCGGGGAGCTGACGGAGGAGCTGAGCGCGGAGGCCCTGGCGGAGCGGTTCTACATGAGCAAGTACCACCTGATGCGCCGCTTCCGGGAGGAAACGGGATACCCCCTGCACCGGTATATCACCGGCAAGCGGCTGCTTCTGGCCCGGGATATGCTGGCCCGGGGCGTCAGCCCGACGGAGGCCTGCTTCGGCTGCGGCTACCGGGATTATTCCGCCTTTGCCCGGGCCTTCCGGAAGCAGTTCGGCGTTTCTCCGCGAAAGGGGATACCCGCCCCTTGACAAATCCCGCTTATGGGGTATAATGGGAACGTCTTCAGGGCGGGGTGCGATTCCCCACCGGCAGTGAACCGGCCATGAAACGGGCGGAAAGTCTGCGAGCCTCTGCGGAGGCCGAATCGGTGCAAATCCGATACCGACGGTATAGTCCGGATGAAAGAAGATGGGTTTTTCGCTGATCGGCGGTCTTCCGCCATGAATCGGAATACCTGCGCCTGAGGCACATGCCCCGGGCGTTTGCCTTTTCGGGGCGATACAGAAAAGGAGGTATTCCCATGAACGAAGTCAGAAAAACCAACACCCTACCCGCGCAGTACGTCACCCGCATCGGCGTGCTCACCGCTCTTTCGGCGGTGCTGTTCCTGCTGCTGGAGATCCCCGTTGTCGCCTTCTACAAGCTGGATTTCAGCAATCTTCCCGTCCTGCTGGGGGCGTTTTCCATGGGCCCGGTGCCCGCCCTGATCATCCTGCTGCTGAAGAACGTGATCCACGTCCTGTTCAAGGGCATCGGCTCCACCATGGGCATCGGCAATGTGGCGGATATCATCATGGGCGCCGCGTATATCCTGCCTGCGGCGCTGCTGTACAGGCGCAACAAGACACGGCGCACCGCCCTTGCCGGCATGGGCCTGGGCACCCTGTGCATGATCGTGGCGGGGGTGCTGGTGAACTGGCTGATCCTGATCCCGGTATACATGTCCGCCTTCCATATGGACCTGTCCGGTATCATCGGCATGGCGACGAAGACCCTGCCCTTTGTGGATACGGAATGGAAGCTGCTGCTGTTCGTCACCGCCCCCTTCAATCTGCTGAAGGGCTTCGTGATCGCGCTGATCACCTGGCTGATCTACAAGCCGCTTTCTCCGATCCTGCATGTGAAGAAATAAGACGGCATAAGCGGAGCGTCCCGGCGGGACGCCCGAGCCTGGGGAGGACAGATGAATGGGAATGGAGGAACTGAGGGCAATCTTTGCCGCGAATCTGATTTCCCTGCGTCAAAAAGCGAATCTCACCCAGGCTGAGCTGGCAGAGCGGATCCATTACTCGGATAAGTCGATCTCCAAGTGGGAACGGACGGAGGCCCTGCCGGATGCGGCCGTGCTGAAAAGCCTTTCCCAGATCTTCGGCGTGAGCGTGGACTGGCTGCTGGAGTCCCATGATAAATGGGAGTCGGAAGAGACCCGGCGGAAAAACAGCGTCGTCATCGACAAGAATGCCGTGGCGGGGGTGGCCTTCCTGGGGGTCTGGACCCTGGCGGCCCTGCTCTTCGTGATCTTCTGGATCCTGGGGAAGATCTACTGGGTCATCCTCCTCATGGGGGTGCCGATCTCCCTCATCGCATTGCTGGTGATGAATACCCTCTTCAACGGCCGGAAGTTCAACAAATGGATCGTCGCCGCCTTGGTGCTGGCGGGCTTCCTGGTGCTGGCCTTCTTCCTCCGGGCCTATCGGCCCTGGCAGCTTTTTGTGGTGCTGGTGCCGGCGGAGCTGCTGGTCCTGCTGGGCTACCGGATCCGGAGGCGGGCTTCGGAGGAGAAAAGCGGAAATAGATAGGCGCATCCGGGCTTTCTACGGTCCGTAGAGACGCTTTCCGGGAGAGTAGATTGCCCTCTCCCGGGCATATGGGTATGCTTAGGGCGAAGGGGAGAGATCCTCTTCGCCCTTGTATATTTGGAAAGGAGCGTACCCATGGCGGATTACATTCTCAGCTGCTGCACCTGCGCGGACCTGACCGCGCAGCGCTTCCGGGATCTGGATATCGAGACCATCGGCTTTCACTATACCGTGAACGGGGTGGAGCGGGAGGACGACTGCTGGGAAAGCCTCAGCGCGGAGGAATTCTACCGCATTCTGCGGGAGGG
>JBGUZS010000049.1:0-4460 GCA_045223835.1 Oscillospiraceae bacterium
CCAGATCTTCTTCCGCAGCTCCTCTATCTTCCAGGCGTTCCGGAATACCTGAAACACTTACAACACCTCGGCCTTTCCGCCGGCCGCTTCGATCTTCTCCTTCGCAGACTGGGAAAATGCGTTGGCGCTTACGGTCAGCTTTTTCTTCAGTTCACCGTTGCCCAGGATCTTCACACCGTAACGGCACTTGGAAAGGATGCCGGCGTCCAGCAGACTCTCGACGGTAACTGCCGCGCCGTCCTCAAATACATTCAGCTCGGAAACGTTCACGAACTCCAGGGGCTTCGCAAAGATATTGTGGAAACCGCGCTTGGGGATGCGCCGGGCCAGGGGCATCTGGCCGCCCTCGAAGCCCACGCGCACGCCGCCGCCGCTGCGGGCCTTCTGGCCCTTATGGCCCCGACCCGCGGTCTTGCCGTTGCCGGTGCCGATGCCTCTGCCCTTGCGCTTGGCCTCCTTGGTGGAGCCGGGAGCGGGGCTAAGCTCATTGATCTTCAATGCCTTACCCTCCTTATTCTTCGGTGACCTGGAGCAGATAACCGATCTGGGCAAGCTTGCCCCGGGTCTGCTCATTGTCGGGCTGCAGGGTCTCGTTGCCGATCTTCCTGAGTCCCAGGGAGTGGGCCGTGTCGATATGCTTCTGGAGCCTGCCGTTCAGGCTCTTGACCAGCTTGATCTTCAGATTCGCCATTATTCAGCCCTCCTCAGCCCAGAATCTCTTCGGGCGTCTTGCCCCGGGTGCGGCCGACCTGCTCCGCATTGCGGAGGCTGCGCAGACCCTGCATGGTGGCGTAAACCACGTTGTTGGGGTTGTTGGAGCGCAGGCACTTGGTCCGGATATCCTTGATCCCGGCAGCCTCCACCACGGCGCGGACAGCGCCGCCGGCGATGACGCCGGTGCCTTCCGGCGCGGGCTTCAGGAGCACGCGGCCGGCGCCGAAGGTGCCGATGACCTCATGGGGAATGGTGCTGCCCTGGGTGGTGATGTCCACCAGGTTCTTCTTCGCGTCTTCGATGCCCTTGCGGATGGCTTCGGAGACCTCGGAGGCCTTGCCGTGGCCGCAGCCGACCTTGCCCTTGCCGTCCCCCACCACGCACAGCGCGGCGAACTTCATGACGCGGCCGCCCTTGACGGTCTTGGACACGCGGTTCAGGGAGACGACCTTCTCCAGGTATTCGGACTGGGCTTCCTCGCGGGGAGCTCTGTTGTTATTGTAAGCCATGTTCCTACTCCTTCCGTCAGAACTGCAGGCCGCCCTCGCGGGCGCCCTCAGCCAGGGCCTGCACACGGCCGCCGTAGACGTAACCGCCGCGGTCGAAAACCACGGTCTCGATGCCCTTGTCCTTGCAGCGGGCAGCGATGGTCTCGCCCACCTTCTTGGCGGCGTCCTTGTTGCCGCCGTAGGCGCCGAAGTCCTTCTCCACGGAGGAAGCGGAAGCCAGGGTGGTTCCGTTCACGTCGTCGATGACCTGGGCGTAAATATGGCTCAGGCTGCGGAAGACGCACAGACGGGGCCGCTCGGGCGTACCGGAGATCTTCCCGCGAACTCTCTTGTGGCGCTTCAGGCGCTGCGCCTTGGTATCAGGTCTTTTGATCATTTCTGGTACACCTCCCGATTACTTACCCGTCTTGCCTTCCTTGCGGCGGACGACTTCGTCGATATACTTGATGCCCTTGCCCTTGTAAGGCTCGGGGGGGCGCTTTTTGCGCACGTCCGCGGCAAACTGGCCGACCTGCTGCTTATCCGGCCCATGGATGATGATCCGGTCCTGGGCGGGAACGTCGATGGTGATGCCGGGGACCTCGTCCACGGTCACCTGGTGGGAATACCCCAGGTTCATGATCAGCTGCTTGCCGGTCTTCTGGGCGCGGTAGCCCACGCCGTTCACCTGGAGCTCCTTGCTGAATTCCTGGTGGGTGCCCACGACCATGTTGTTCAGCAGGCTGCGGGTCAGCCCGTGCAGGGCGCGGGTCTGAGGCAGGTCGTCCGGCCGCTCCACATGGAGGACGCCGTTTTCCAGCTTCAGGGTCATCATGGGGTTCACGTCCCGCTCCAGGGTGCCCTTGGGGCCCTTCACGGTGACATGGTGTCCGTCGATCTTCACATCCACTCCCGCGGGAATGACGATGGGCTCTCTTCCGATTCTAGACATTGTTCCGGCCCTCCCTTACCACACGAAAGCCAGGACTTCGCCGCCGACATGCAGCTCTCTGGCCTTCTTGTCGGTCATGACGCCCCTGGAGGTGGAGATGATGGCGATACCCAGGCCCTTCAGGACCTTGGGGAGCTCGGAAGCGCCGGCGTACACCCGGAGACCGGGCTTGCTCACCCGGCGAAGGCCCTGGATGACCCGTTCCTTCCCGGCGTTGTACTTCAGCGCGACGCGGATGATGCCCTGGGTGCCGTCATCGATGATCTGATAGTTCTTGATATACCCCTCCTGGAGAAGGATCTCGGCGATGGCCTTCTTCATGTTGGAGGCGGGGATATCCACGGAGTCGTGCTTGGCGGAGTTGGCGTTGCGGATTCTGGTGAGCATATCCGCAATGGGATCCGTGATTTGCATGGATGGAGTTCCTCCTTGTTCAAAGTACAGGCGTTGCCGCCTGTCAAAGCGGCAGGTATCGGCGAGCCGCCGACCTATGCCGCCGATGCGCGGAGATTCGGTTCCTGTTCGGCGCGAATGTTTACCAGCTGGCTTTCTTCACGCCGGGGATCTGGCCCTTGTAGGCCAGCTCGCGGAAGCAGATGCGGCAGATGCCGTAGTTCCGCAGATAGGCATGGGGCCGGCCGCAGATCTTGCACCGGTTGTACTTCCGGGTGGAGAACTTGGCGGGGGCCTGCTGCTTCAGTTTCAGAGAAAGCTTTGCCATATTCCCTTATCCTCCTCAAGCCTGGGTGGCGAAGGGGGCGCCCATGAGCTTCAGCAGCTCCCGGGCCTCCTCGTCGGTCTTCGCGGTGGTCACGATGATGATGTCCATGCCGCGGATCTTGTCGATCTTGTCATAGTCGATCTCGGGGAAGATCAGCTGCTCCTTGACGCCCAGGGCGTAGTTGCCGCGGCCGTCGAAGGAGTTGGGGTTGATGCCCCGGAAGTCACGCACACGGGGCAGGGCCACGTTCAGCAGCCGGTCCAGGAACTCCCACATCCGGTCCTGACGCAGGGTGACCTTCACGCCCACGTTCATGCCCTCGCGCACCTTGAAGTTGGCGACGCTCTTCCGGGCCTTGGTGACCACGGCCTTCTGGCCGGTGATGGCGGAAATATCCTTGACGACGGCCTCCAGGGCCTTGGCATTATCCCGGCAGTCTCCGCAGCCGCAGTTGACCACGATCTTTTCCAGACGGGGCACCTGCATGGGGCTGGAATAGGAGAACTTCTTCATGAGGGCGGGGGCCACCTCGGCGGTATACTTGTCTTTCAGTCTCGGCATAGCTCCAGCCTCCCTCAGATGATCTCGCCGCACTTCTTGCAGACGCGGGCCTTGGTGCCATCGTCCAGGAAGCGGAAGGCGGGTTTGGTGGGTTTATTGCACTTGGGGCAGACACGCATGACCTTGCAGGCATAGATGGGGGTCTCCATCTTCACAATGCCGCCCTCTTCGTTCTGCTTGCGGGGCTTTCTGTGCTTCATGGCAACGTTCACGCCCTCAACGATGACCTTGCCGGCCTTGGGGGAGCTGCGGAGCACCTTGCCCTGTTTGCCCTTGTCCTTGCCGGACAGGACGATAACGGTATCGCCTTTTCTGACGTTCATCTCTTTGCCCCTCCTCAGATAACTTCGGGCGCCAGGGACAGGATCTTCATGTAATCCTTATCCCGGAGCTCCCGGGCGACGGGCCCAAAGATACGGGTGCCCTTGGGGTTGGTATCGCCGGCGAGCAGCACGGCGGCGTTCTCGTCGAAGCGGACGTAGGTGCCGTCGGGACGGCGCACGCCCTTGGCGCTGCGGACGATCACGGCCTTGACCACGTCGCCCTTCTTCACGCTGCCGCCGGGGGCGGCCTTCCGGACGGAGGCCACGATCACATCGCCGATGTTGCCGAACTTGCGCTTGGAGCCGCCCAGTACGCGGATGCACTTGAGCTCCTTGGCCCCGGTATTGTCAGCGACCTTCAGATAGGTTTCAGCTTGAATCATTGTCGGGCCTCCTTACTTCGCCTTCTCGATGATCTCAACGAGGCGCCATCTCTTGTCCTTGGAAAGGGGGCGGGTCTCCATGACCTTTACCCGGTCTCCGATGCCGCATTCGTTCTTCTCATCGTGGGCCTTCAGCTTATAGGTGCGCTTGATGATCTTCTTGTACAGCGGGTGGGCGACCCGATCCTCGATGGCGACCACGATGGTCTTGTCCATCTTGTCGGAAACAACGCGGCCCACTCTGGTCTTTCTGGAAGTGGTTCTTTCACTCATTGTTCGTCAGCCTCCTCACTGCTCAAGCTCTTTTTCGCGGAGCAC
>JBGUZS010000050.1:0-15181 GCA_045223835.1 Oscillospiraceae bacterium
CTGGAGTTTTTCAACACAAGAGAATAAGCGGCAGAGAAACGCCAACGAACACAAAGACGCTCCTGTACGGATACTTCACCCGTTCAGAGCGCCTTTTTCATTTTACAGAAAGGAGATCCCATCATGGTAGAAACAAAAACCAACAAGGAACGGCTCAAGGAAATCACGGGCGGCATTGAGCAAGGGATCAAAGAGCTGTTTCAGAGTGAAAAATACCGTACCTACCTCTCCGTCATGAGCCGGTTCCACCGCTACAGCGTCAACAACACCATGCTCATTTACCTCCAGCGTCCCGACGCCTCCCTGGTGGCGGGCTTCCAGAAATGGAAAAACCAATTCGGACGCCATGTGAAGCAGGGAGAGCGCGGCATCACCATCATTGCCCCGACGCCCTTCAAAAAGAAAATCGAGGAAGCCAAGCTGGACCCGGATACGAAAGCGCCGCTTCTGGACCAGGACGGCCGGCAGATCATGGAGGAAAAGGAGATCACCATCCCCATGTATAAGCCGGTCAAGGTGTTCGACGTAGCACAGACGGACGGAAAGCCCCTGCCGCAGCTGGCGGCAACGCTCTCCGGCAACGTGGAACAGTATGAGGTGTTCACCGAGGCCCTGCGCCGGGCCGCGCCGGTGCCTATCAGCTTCAAAGCCCTGGCGCCGAACCTGGACGGGTATTTCAGTCCCGGCGACCAGGCTATCACCATCCGGGAAGGCATGAGCCAGGTGCAGACCGTTTCCGCCATGGTCCATGAGATCGCCCATTCCAAGCTCCACGACTACGAAAAGCAGCAGGCGGAAGCCTCTGCCGGCAAGGACGGTGCGGAGATCGTCAAGAAGGACCGACACACGGAGGAAGTGGAGGCGGAGAGCATTTCTTATGCCGTGTGCCAGTATTACGGCATCGAAACCGGGGACAACAGCTTCGGCTACATCGCCTCCTGGTCCGAGGAAAAGGAACTGAAGGAGCTGCGGGCCAGCCTGGAGACCATCAACCGGACCGCCTCAGAGCTGATTTCATCCGTCAACTACCACTACCGGGAGATCTGCAAGGAGCGCGGCATCGACCCCAAGGCGCTGACGGAACAGGTAGGGGATACCCCTCCGTCCCCCGAAACTTCTCTCCCGGAGGCACCTGCCCCGGAAGCTCCTGCGCCGGAGCCGCCCGACGCCTATCAGGTATTCGCCTCCGACCTTTGCAGCCATCTGGAACATCTTCACCAGGAGGGCAGGATCGGAACACCCTTCAACCTCACCACAAAGGATGATCTCATTTCCGGGCTTGCCGAAGTTTTGCGGAACGGCAGCTTTGACGGTGCCCGGGGGGTGCTTGCTGGAGCTGCCGAACAGTCCGGCGCTCCCGCGCCGGAAGAACTGTCCGCCAGGCTGGAAGCACTCAGCGACGAATGGGATAAACGCCTGACCTACAAACTGGAGCCCGGTATCATGCAGGACGGCGTCGCATATGTGATGGCCTTTGTGGGAGAAACCTCCCAAGGAGCGATCTTTACCGGCCCCACCAAGGTCTGCGAAAAGCTGCTGGCTGAGCTGAATGAGGGCACCATGACGGCGCGGCAGGCCAGGGCACTCAACCGGCAATGGGAGGAAGCCGGAGGGGAACGGCCTTTGGGTGAACCGGAAACGCTCTATCTGCTGGATCAGTCGCAGATCCTCCACATCCAGGCTGTCGACGACGGTTTTTCCTACTCCCTCTATGATGCGGACAGTAAGAAGCTTATCGACGGCGGACAGTTCAGCGTGGAAGGCGCGAAGATGCATCCTGTGAAAACGCTGATGGAAGGCGCATTCAAGGAAGCCTGCGTCCTGCAGGGGCTGACCCCGACAACGGCGGAGCAGCTTCCCGTGGAAAAGCTGGAGGAGATCAAAGAGGCAAACGCCCTGCCGCCCGTGCAGGAAATGCAGCTGGACGAACCTGAACAGGATATGGTCCTCCCAGACCCGACCATCACCCCGCAGATGATGAACCGATACGGCTATGTAGATCAGGATATGCTCCCTCTCTCCAAGGACCGGGCCATGGAGCTGGCGGAGCGTGACGTGACGATCTTCATGCTCTATCAGGACGGATCGGAGGAAATGGCCTTTGATGCGGAAGAGATCGCGGGGCATGACGGCCTCTTCGGAATTGCTGCCGAGGAATGGGAATCGATCAAAACGGAGATCCCGCCGCGAGATGTGGAAAAGCGTTTCATGGAGAACCCCAAGGACGCCTTTGTGATCTACCAGCTCAGAGCGGATGCACCGAGGGAACGCCTGTTCGCGGATATGGATTGCCTGACCTCCGAACCCAGACGGGAACACTATGACCCCATCTATACCGGAGGTTTTTCAGACGCGGGCAAAACCCCGGAGAAGCTGGAAAGCCTGTTCCAGACCTTCAACATCAGCCGCCCCGGAGATTTCTGCGGACACAGCCTGTCCGTCAGCGATATCGTTGCGCTCAAGCAGGACGGCAAGGTATCCTATCACTACTGCGACAGCCTGGGCTTCAAGGAGCTGCCCGGCTTCAATCAGCCGGAGAACTATCTGAAAACGGCGGAGATGTCCACAGAGGACGATTACGGCATGATCGACGGCATCATCAACAACGGCCCCAAAACGCCCACCGTGGCGGAACTGGAGGCACAGGTAAACGCCGGTCAGACGATCTCCCTCATGGACCTTGCCGCCGCGGTTCAGGCGGAGAAGCAAGACCGGCCGAAAAGCAGCGAGCCCCTGATGAAGGAGCAGAAGCCCTCCATCCTGGAGCGGCTGAAGCAGCCCCTGCCGAAGCAGGCAAATAAAACAGCGCCCCACCGGAGCGCGGAAATGGAGATCTGAATATGCCTACCATCACCTACGAAGAACAGCAGTTCATGGCCCTCTACAGCAGCACCGGCACCCGTACCGGGTTGATCGCGGCGCTGCGGGAAATGCGGGAACATCTGGGCCCGGAGGACGCCGACCTTCGGACGCTGACGGACAGCGCCATTGGCAAGCTGGAAGCCATGACGGAGGAGGACTACGCCGCCCTGGACCTGATCCCGGACTTTGACGAGGGGTAAACCGGACCATGGGATGAATCAAGAGGGCCCACATAGCGCGGGCCCTCTTCCTTCAGTCAAACAGGTGCGTCAAATAGTCAGTACGGCCATCGAGGATGCGGATGACTTCGATCACATCGTCGTGTATCTCATAGAAGATCAAATGCTTGGAGACTACGAGAAATCGGATATCCGTTTCCAGGCCGTCATACTTGCTGTCCAGGGGTGTCCCCATGTAGGGACTGTCCTTCAGAAGCGACGCACCATAAAGGATTCTCGATTTCAAGTTTCTCGCTGCCTGCGGGTTCTTCAACTGATCCCGGATATATCCGCAGGCATTTTGAATATCGGAAATGGCGGCCGGACGGTACTTCAGCTTCACAGAAGATCCTCCGCCTCCAGAATCCGATAGACTTCCTCCTCATCCACCAGATCGCCGGACTGTTTCCCGGCGTCAAGCTCCGCCATCAGCCGCTTCATGGCTTCGGCCCTGACATATTCGGCATTGTCCGCCGTTACGGGAAACGGGAAGCCCCCAGCGTTCAAAGACTGCTGGATGAAGATGTTGATCGCCTGGGTAAAGCTGATCCCGCTTTTTGCGTAGACGGCTTCAACCTCTTTGCGGACTTCCGGATTGATGCGGAAGTGATAGCTGTCCGTTTTCGGCGCAGATAGAATGTTGTTCATGGTCTCATCTCCTGTCACAACCATTATACCCGCTAACCGTGTTTCCGTCAAGAAAATGTAGCACAATGTTCTACATCACGAGAGAAAGGAGTATCTCCTCAAATATGCCAAGCAAACTGCAGCTCTACGCGCAGCTGGCCGACCAGACCGCACAGCAGATCACCGGCAGCCTGCAGGCGTGGACGGGCTTCCTCACCACCGCCGCACGACTGTATAAGTACCCCTATCACGAACAATTGATGATCTACGCCCAGCGGCCGGAGGCCACGGCCTGCGCGGACTACGAGCTTTGGAACAACACCATGCACCGCTATGTGCGGCGTGGGAGCCGGGGGATCGCCCTGATCGACACCAGCGGCGACAGTCCCCGGCTTCGGTATGTATTCGACGTGTCCGACACGGGCGGCGGGGAGCGATCCCGCCGCCCCTACCTTTGGGAATACCGGGACGAGCATCACGGCGCCGTGACCGCCGCCCTGGAGCGCCGCTTCGGAGTGGACGCTGCCCGCGGCCTGGAGGAACAGTTGGAGCGGATCGCCGCTCAGCTTGTGGACGAATACTGGAACGAGAATCGGTTCGACATCCTCGGCATCGTTGACGGTTCTTATCTGGATGACTATGATGATTTCAACGTCGGGGCAGCCTTCCGAAATGCCGCTGCCGTCAGCACCACCTATGCTCTGCTGTCCCGCTGCGGCCTGGAGCCGGATGGGTACTTCGCCCCGGAGAGCTTCTCCGACGTTTTTGACTTCAATACTCCGGCCACCGTCGCCGCCCTGGGTACAGCGGTCAGCCAGGCCAGCGAACAGGTTTTGCGTCAGATCGAAGTCACGATTAGAAATTACGAGCGTGAGAGAAACGCGGAAAGGAGCCAGAGCCATGACGGAACTGACGTACAGGAAGAACGGGGATTACCTGATCCCGGACCTGACCCTGAATGGGCAGGAGCAGAAGCCCCTGGGCAAATACGGGAGGATGCGGAAGAAGTACCTGCAGGAGCATCGCCCCATGCTGTGGAATCAGATGATCCTCAGCGAGACCCTGTTCCCGCACCTGCGGGAGATCGACGAGACAGCGAACAGCCGTCTGGAGCAGATGCTCCCGGCGCTGGCGAAGGCGGCGGGAGCGACGGAGGAACTGAAAGCCTCCGACCCGATGACCTGGGTGGGACTGATGAACAATTGCAAGGCCCAGGCGGAGGAAACGATCCTGACCGAGCTGATTTACAGCTGAACCAGGCCGGGGACGGGCAACTGAGCCTGTTCCCGTCGGAAGAAGAACAAAGAGAAAGTATTGCGGAAGCGGAGAGCGAATCGCAAACGCCCTCCGCTTTCTCTGTTTCCCAGGAAGACATCGATCATCTCCTGCGGCTGGGGAGCAACACGGAGGATACCCGGACAAAGGTCGCCCTGGAGTTTATGAAACAAAAGCCTTTCCCTGAGCTGACGGCATTTGTGAAGCAGACCTACCATGACGGCTATGGCCTCAAAACCGAAAGCGGGAACCTTTCTTCCTGGGCCGCGGAGGATGGGCTACACATCGCGCCGAGAACCTCTGTGCGCTATGACCGCACCGCGCAGATCCTCTCCTGGGAAGATGCCACAGCCCGGATCGGAGAACTGCTGGAACAGGGGCGTTTTGCCACCAACGTCGAGCTGGCGGAGGCCCCTGGCTATGAGCGGCGGCAGGCGGCGGAATCCCTGTGGTATCTCTGCAGCGACATGAGCGACAAGGCCAATGAGCAGGGATGGATGCCTATGCTGCGGGGGAACTGGCATGGGGGCTTCCCTGACGCCACTGAACGGCTGACGAAACTTCTGGAGGACCAGGATGCCCGTCAGACCTTTGTAACTGAGCTGGAAGCGTTCACAGCGGCATGGATGCAGGTTTCAGAACTGATGCGCTTCCGCTTTTATCGTCCGGATCGAGTGCTGCGCACGGTCTCGGAGCTGTCGCTGCCTCGCCGTGAGTACGCATCCAACATGATAGAGGTGCCCAACGTCTCCTCTTTCATCACGGAGGACGAAATCGACGCCACGCTTGCCCGCGGCGGCAATGTAGAAGGAGCGGCAGGCCGTATCTATTCCTTCTGGCAGCAGGAGCATACGCCCAGGGAAAAGACGGATTTTCTGAAACATGAGTACGGCACAGGCGGCGGCAACAGCACCGTGTCCCACAACTTCCACAGTTGGGAGGATCACAGTCCGAAAGGGCTTGTGCTGCAAAAGCCGGATGCGCCGGTTGTAAGCCTTTCCTGGGCGAAGGTCGCCAAGCGGATCGACGCGCTTGTGGAAAAGGATCGCTATCTGACGCCGGAGGCCAAAGCGGAATGGGAGCAGGCACAGGAAGCGCAAGCAGAAGAACCGGCGCAGCCGCCGACATCTGCTCCGGTAAAGCGGGAGATCACTCAGGCTGACATTGACCGGGCAATCCAGGCATGGAACGGCAGTATTCAGAGCAAACACGCCGTAGTCCGGTACATGGAAATGCACGGGCGGGAAAAGCAGACAGCGGAATGGCTGGCCATGGAGTTCAACGCCACCATTGAGCCTTTCCATATCTCCGCAGACGGCGCGGAAATGGATATGTCCTGGGCCAAGGTCCAGCGCCGGATCGCACAGCTCATCCAAGTGGACAAGTTCTATACCCAGGAGGAAATCGACAATCTGGACGACGTGGACCCGGTCGCTATCCGGGAACGTCTGGCCCAAGCCGGGATCGTAAACGGCGAAGTAGTAGACCCGGAGGCATTGGACCGGGACCCTTTCATTCAGCAGGTTATGTCCGATGCGGAGCAAGTTGCCCAGGAAGAAGGCCAGCCGGAGCCGCCCGCGCCTGCACCATATGTGCCTCCGGCGGAAAACTTCCGCATCACCGACGATCACCTGGGCGAAGGCGGCCCAAAGACCAAATTCCGGGCCAATATGGAGGCCATCCATCTCCTGAAAGAACTGGAATTCGACGGCAGACAGGCGACGCCGGAGGAACAGGAAACCTTGTCCCGCTATGTGGGCTGGGGCGGCCTTGCGGACGCCTTTGATGAAACCAAAGAGAACTGGTCCGACGAGTTCAGGGAGCTTTACGCCGCGCTGACGCCGGAGGAATACGCCGCCGCCCGCGCTTCCACCCTGAACGCTCATTACACTACGCCCACCGTGATTCGGGCCATGTACGAGGCCATTGGCAATATGGGCTTTCAGAACGGCAACATTCTGGAGCCATCCGCTGGCATCGGTAATTTCTTCGGGATGCTCCCGGAGAGTATGAAGGATTCCCGCCTCTACGGTGTGGAGCTGGACAGCATCAGCGGGCGCATCGCAAAGCAGCTCTATCCCAGAGCCAACATCACCGTGGCGGGCTTTGAAACGACTGACCGCCGGGATTTCTATGATCTCGCGGTGGGCAACGTACCCTTCGGCAATTACCAGGTGGACGACCGGGCTTACAACAAGCTCGGTTTTTCCATTCACAACTACTTTTTCGCAAAGGCGTTGGATCAGGTGCGTCCCGGCGGCATCGTAGCCTTTGTGACCTCTCGCTATACCCTGGATTCCAAGGACAGCGCCGTGCGGAAGTATCTGGCCCAGCGGGCGGAGCTGCTGGGCGCGGTCAGACTGCCCAACAACGCGTTCCGGGCCAACGCCGGGACGGACGTGGTGTCCGACATCATCTTTCTGCAGAAGCGGGACCATCCCATCGACATCGAACCCGAATGGGTCCATCTGGGCCAAAACGACGACGGATTCTCCATCAACAGCTATTTCGTGGATCACCCGGAGATGATCCTGGGCCGCCAATCCTCAGACAGTACGCAATACGGCCATCAGGACTTCACCGTGCTGCCCATCGAGGGGCTGGAACTGAGCGACCAGCTTCACGACGCCATCCAGTACATCCGCGGCACCTACAAGGAAGCAGAGCTGCCGGATTTGGGCGAAGGCGAGACGGTCACGGAAACGCTGCCGGCAGACCCGAACGTGAAAAACTATTCCTTTACCGTGGTGGACGGTGAAGTGTACTACCGGGAAAACAGCATCATGGTGAAGCCCGATCTGAACGCCACCGCCAGGGATCGCGTCAAGGGCATGGTGGAGCTGCGTGACTGTGTGCGGGAGCTGATCGACATGCAAATGGATGAATATACCCCCGTCAGCGCAATCGCAGAGAAACAGACGGAGTTGAATCGGCTCTACGACGCTTTTACCGCCAAGTACGGGCTTATCAACGACCGGGGCAACCGTCTGGCCTTTGCAGACGACGACAGCTATTATCTGCTTTGCTCCCTGGAGGTCCTGGACGAAAACGGGGAGCTGGAACGCAAAGCGGACTTCTTTACCAAACGCACCATCAAGCAATCCCACAGCGTCGATCATGTGGACACCGCCGTGGAAGCCCTGGGCGTCTCCATCGGGGAAAGGGCCTGCGTGGATCTCCCATTCATGGCCTCCCTCCTGGGCGGGCAGGAGAAGATCCCGCAGATCGTGGAGGACCTGCGGGGCGTCCTGTTCAAAGACCCGGCCACAGGCCCCTTTGACTACGCCGAGGGAGGTGACCATTGGAACAAGGGCTGGCAGACCGCCGACGAATACCTTTCCGGCAACGTGCGCCGGAAGCTCCGCCAGGCGGAAAGAACGGCGGAACAGTTCCCGGAGTTCCAGGTCAACGTGGAAGCCCTGCGGCAAGCCCAGCCGAAGGACTTGGACGCTTCGGAGATCGAAGTGCGCCTGGGCACCACCTGGATCGACAAATCCTATGTCCAGGAATTCATGTACGACACCTTCGACACGCCCTACTACCTCCAGCGCAGGATTCAGGTCCACTATTCCCCTTATACGGCGGAATGGCAGATCGAGGGCAAGAGCAACATCCCTTATAACAACATCGCCGCCTTTACCACCTACGGCACAGACCGGGCCAGCGCCTACCGGCTTTTGGAGGATGCTCTGAACCTCCGGGACACCCGTATTTACGACACCGTCACCGACCCGGACGGGAAGGAGCGCCGCGTCCTCAACGCCAGGGAAACCACCCTGGCGGCGCAAAAGCAGCAGCTCATCAAGGATGCCTTCAAGGACTGGATATGGAAGGACCCGGAACGGCGGACGGCGCTGGTGCGGCAGTACAATGAGGAAATGAACAGCACCCGGCCCCGGGAGTACGACGGCAGTCACATCGTCTTCAGCGGCATGAACCCGGAGATCACCCTGCGGCCCCATCAGCGGGACGCTATCGCCCATATCCTGTACGGAGGCAACACGCTCCTGGCCCATGAAGTGGGCGCGGGCAAGACCTTCGAGATGATCGCCGCAGCGATGGAAAGCAAGCGCCTGGGCCTTTGCAGCAAATCCATTTTCGTTGTGCCCAACCACCTGACCGACCAATGGGCGGCGGAGTTCCTGCGGCTCTATCCCTCCGCCAATATCCTCGTCACCACGAAAAAGGACTTCCAGAAGCATAACCGCAAGAAGTTTTGCGCCAAGATCGCCACCGGCGATTACGACGCCGTCATCATTGGTCATTCGCAGTTTGAGAAGATCCCCATCAGCCCCGAACGGCAGATCCGGCTTCTGCAGGAACAGATCGACGAGATCACCAACGGCATTGAGGAGGTCAAGTCCTCAAGCGGGGAACGCTTCACCGTCAAGGAACTGGAGCGCACGAAAAAGGGGCTGGAGGCCCGCCTCAAGAAGCTCATGGAGGGCGGCGGCAAGGACGATGTTGTGACCTTTGAGCAGTTGGGCGTGGACCGGATGTTCGTGGACGAATCGGACAATTACAAGAACCTCTTTCTCTATACGAAGATGCGGAACGTGGCGGGCCTGTCCACCACGGATGCGCAGAAATCCTCAGATATGTTCGCCAAGTGCCGCTACATGGACGAGCTGACCTGCGGGCGCGGCGTGGTGTTCGCCACCGGCACCCCGGTATCCAACAGCATGACGGAGCTTTACACCATCCAGCGTTATTTGCAGTATGACCGGCTGCAGGAGCTGGGCATGGGCTATTTCGACTGCTGGGCCTCCCGCTTCGGAGAGACGACGATGGCCCTGGAGCTGGCTCCGGAGGGTACCGGCTACCGGGCAAGTACCCGATTCGCCAAGTTCTTCAATCTCCCGGAGCTGATGACCATGTTCAAGGAAATCGCGGACATCAAGACCGCAGATCAGCTCCATCTTCCCACACCGGAGGTGGAGTATCACAATTTCGTATCCAAGCCCACAGAGATGCAGAAGGAGATGGTAAAGGAACTGTCGGAACGGGCCAGCCGGGTACACAGCGGCTCCGTGGACGCCCATGAGGACAATATGCTGAAGATCACCTCCGATGGCCGGAAACTGGGCCTGGACCAGCGGATCATCAATCCAATGCTTCCCGACGAGGAGGGCACCAAGGTCAATCAGTGTGTTGGGAACATCCTGCAATTCTGGCGGGAGGGGGAGGACAAAAAGCTGACCCAGCTCGTCTTCTGCGACATTTCCACCCCCAAGGGCAGGACGATCACGGAGCCCATGGCGGCAAAGGCGGAGGGCTGCAAGCTGGATAACCCGGAGATCCATGCGCTGGAAGCCCTCGTCCCCCTGAAAGAAACGAAGGAACGCCCCTTCACCATCTATGAGGACATCCGCCAGAAGCTCGTCGCGGGCGGAATGCGCCCGGACCAGATCGCCTTTATCCATGACGCGGACACCGAGGTGCGGAAGCGGGAGCTGTTCGCCAAGGTGCGCTCCGGCCATGTGCGCGTTTTGATCGGCAGTACACAAAAGATGGGAGCCGGGACCAACGTGCAGGACCGTTTGATTGCCTTGCACGACCTGGATTGTCCCTGGCGGCCCCGGGATCTCACTCAGCGTAAGGGGCGTATCGAGCGGCAGGGAAACCAAAATCCGCTGGTCCATGTCTGCCGCTATGTCACGGAGGGCACCTTTGACGCCTACCTCTGGCAGACAGTGGAGAACAAGCAAAAGTTCATTTCTCAGATCATGACCTCAAAAAGCCCTGTCCGCTCCTGCGAGGACATCGACGAAACGGCCCTGTCCTTTGCGGAGATCAAAGCCCTATGCGCCGGGGACCCCCGCATCAAGGAACGCATGGACCTGGATGTGGAGGTTTGCAAGCTGAAGATCATGAAGGCCGACCATCAAAGCAAGCAATACCGGCTGGAGGATCAGCTTCTCAAATACTTCCCGGAGCAGATCGAGCAGAACAAGGGTTTCATCCGGGGTTTTGAGGCGGACATGAAAACGCTGGAGGCCCACCCCTTGCCCCAGGAAGGCTTCGTGGGCATGGTGATCCGGGGTGATAGTCTCACCGACAAGGAAAATGCCGGTGCCGCCCTGATCGACGCTGCCAAGGAAGTGAAGGTCGGTCAGTCGGCGGAGATTGGCAGCTACAGAGGCTTTACCATGTCCGTGGAGTTCAGCGGCTTCGTATCAGGGTACATTCTGACCCTCAAGGGGCAAATGTCTCATCATGTGGAGCTGGGCGAGGACCCCAGGGGGAATCTGACCCGCATCGACAACGCTCTGGCGAAGATGCCCGACCGTCTGAAGGCAGTACAGGTCCAGTTGGAAAACCTCTATAAGCAGCAGGAGGCGGCCAGGGTCGAGGTGGGCAAGCCCTTCCCCTATGAGGCGGAGCTGACCGCAAAGACGGCGCGGCTGGTGGAACTGGACCTGCAGCTCAATCTGAACGGTGGCCGCCCTCAGCCGGAGCAGGCGGTGGAAAAACGGGAACGCCCCACGATCCTGGAGCGGCTGAAGCAGCCCCTGCCGCAGAGAACCAACACAAAGCAAAAAGCAAAAACGATGGAGGAATCCTTATGACGAATATTCCGGTCTATCTCTATCCGCAGGAATACGCTCTGGAAAATGGAGAACTTGACAAATACCGTCTGTCCCGAAAACTGAATCTGGCCTGCAAAGAAGCCATTGAGCAGGCAATTGGCGGGCACTATTCCGAGCATCGACTGGACACGGCAGCAGCGGTGCAGCAGGTGGCGGATGCTTTTGGCTATGAGCGGACACTCTACGTTCTGGCCATCACCGTTCTACACAAAGGACATGACGGCCGCATTTCAGAAGCGAATAAGGATTGGGCTATGTCCGTCCCCATCTTTGAGGATCGGATCGACGGCAGCGCGGACAACAACCGCTTTCTGGTGGTGGACAAAGTGAACCCCGGTCTGGTCGATCTGTTTGTGCGAGGAACGCGGAGGGCACAGGCACAGGAAAAAGAAAAGCTGGCAGAAAACAAAGCTGCCGGCAAACCCTCCATCATGGAAAAACTCAAAAGACCTCTTCAAAAAAATTCGCCGAATAATTCGGCGAATTTTCTGGAGCAGGAATTATGAAAAAGCGCAGGCGCCCGGAGCGGGTCGTTTTCTATGTCACGCCGGAGGAAAAAGAGCTGATCCATGCAAAGATGGACCAACTCGGCACCGGCAATATGGGTGCATATCTGCGGAAGATCGCCATCGACGGGTATGTGGTGAACCTGGATCTGCCGGAGCTGCGGGAGTTGACCGCGTTCCTTCGCCGGTCTTCCAACAACCTGAATCAGCTCACCAAACGGGTACACGAAACAGCCCGTATCTACGACGCCGATCTTGAAAGCCTGCGGGAGGAATACGACAGACTGCTGGAAGCCGCCGATGTAATTCTCTCCAAACTGGCGGTGATCCGATAATAGACGGGGCGGCAGCAATCTACTGTCGCCCCGCTCGCCGTAGCCTTGCGGTATAGCCCCAAGTCTATATAATGCCAGTAGAGCATAGGAAAGGAGGTTGCCCCATGAAAACCGTTCTGAGAATCCTTATCATACCGATCACACTGGTGATCTCCCTGCTGGTCTGGCTCTGTGCCGCGCTGTTCTCCCGCACCGTATTCCTCTGGAAGATCGCCAGCAGCGTCCTCGGCCTCCTGGCCGTGATCGTCCTGTTTACTACGTCGGTCAAAAACGGTCTGATCCTCCTGGGCTTTGCCCTGGCGGTCAGTCCCATCGGCCTGCCGATGCTTGCGGCGAAGCTGTTGGGAGGCTTGCAGCGGGCGAATATGGCGTTGAAGACGCTACTCCATAACTGAGCGAAAAGACGAAAAATACAGATTTAGCGGTCTGCGCGGCAGGCCGCTTTTTCGTTGGGGAGGAATGAGCATCAATGTCCACCACGCGCCTCATGGCGCTGCACACGGGAAAAGGCCGGAGCGTCGGCGCGGCCATTCGGGACATCATTGACTACGTGGAGAATCCAGAGAAAACGAACCAAGGCCAGCTTGTCTCCAGCTATCAATGCAGCGCCAGGATCGCGGACAAGGAATTTCTGCTTGCGAAAAAGCTCTACATTCAGAAAACCGGCAGGGTGCGCGGCGCGGACGATGTGATCGCCTACCAGCTGCGCCAGTCCTTCCCGCCCGGCGAAATCACGCCGGCAGAGGCAAACCGGCTGGGCCGGGAGCTGGCCATGCGCTTCACCAAGGGCAGAAACGCCTTTATCGTCTGCACCCACATCGACAAGGCCCACGTTCATAATCATATCGTTTTCAGCGCCGTCACGCTGAACTGCGACCGCAAATTCCGCGACTTCCGCGGCAGCGGCCGGGCCCTGGCCAGGATCAACGATACGCTGTGCATCGAAAACGGATATTCCGTCGTGGAGGCCCCAAAGCACAGCGGGAAGAGCTACAACAAATGGCTGGGCGACCGGGCAGGCCTTTCCCACCGGGAGCGTCTTTGCTATGTGATCGACAAGGCGCTGAAACAGAAGCCGGAGAGCTTTGACGCTTTGCTGGAATTGCTCCGAAAGGCCGGATATGAGATCAAGGGCAATCCGGCGAATCCCTCCCTTCGAGGCGGAGAGCAGAAACGCTTCGTCCGCATGGATACCCTGGGCCAAGGTTATTCCGCTGCGGAGCTGAAAACGGTCATTGCCGGAGAGCGTCCACACAGCCCGAAGAAGCGGAAGGCAAAAACACCGAAACAGCCCCAACGGAAAAATCAGCTCCTGATCGACATTCAAGAAAAACTCGCCAAGGGCAAAGGGGGCGGTTACGCAAATTGGGCCAAGCGGTTCAATCTGAAGCAGATGGCCCAAACCGTGGCCTACCTGCAGGATCATGATCTCATGGATTATGCAGCTCTGTCCCAGCGGGCCGACGCCGCTTCTACGAAATACCATGAATTGTCCGACAGGATCAAAACGGCGGAAACCCGCATGGCGGAGATCGCCGTCCTGCGGACACAAATCATCAATTATGCGAAGACCCGTGAAACCTATGTGGCCTACCGCAAGGCCGGTTACTCCAAGAAGTTCCGAGCGGAACATGAGACGGACATACTTCTGCATCAGGCTGCGAAAAGGCATTTTGATTCCCTGGGCGTAAAGAAGCTCCCCACCGTGAAGGCGCTGAACGCTGAATACGCAAAACTGCTGGCGGACAAGAAAGCAGCCTACGGGGACTACCGGCAGGCCCACAAGGAATGGAAGGAGCTGCTGACGGCCAAGGCCAACATTGACCGCATTTTGGGTATGGATGCCCCGGACAAAACCGTCCAAAGGGAACGTACTTCGGAGCAGCGGTAAGCTGCCCGAAAAGCGATTTCGCAGAAATCGCGCAGCCGCGCCGCAGGCACAAGAGGGGTCCCCGCGCAAACCCAGCGTAGTGGATTGCGCGGGGAGAGGAGGAGCAGCAAAATGAGCGAGCTTTCGGTTTCAGCCGGAAGCGAGGGATATGGAGCTTGCGACGACGCGGGGGATTGGGGAGCACCCCAACAAGCAGAAGCCGCCCGGTCCCGCAAAGCGGGAGCCGGACGGTTTTTCGCAAGTGTGTGCGCACTTGCCCTGCTTGCCGGTTACCGGATGACGTGAATGATACTCCAGCTTCTTATTTGCGATTCACGGCTTCAGGCAACTTGGCTGCCATCTGTGAGCGCTTTTTCTCAATACGAGTCCATTCAGCTTCGACCACTTCTTTGATGCGATCCATTGGATGGACAATAGTCAAGCCGCTGTTTTCTTCTTGTATCATACGAGATCTTCCTGTCTGCCTGCTATATAGAGTTTCCTTATAGCTTATGTAGCCACTTACAATACCAATGAGATTAGCATTCATGTTTTGTGGAGTCCCATTAATAGACATTTGTTGTGGACGACTGATAACAGGACCACCAGAGTTGCCAGGGAATGTTTGTGCATCTATATAGAACTGAGTTGCTGTCTGAGGATGATTGAAAGCATCGGCAACTCTTGACACACATCCAAGCCGACAAATCGGAGCTTTAACATTCTCGTCTACAAGATTCATTGGAAAACCGAGAGCATAGACCAAACTGCCTTCATCAACTCCCGTTTCTTTCATCTGAGATAGTGTTAGCGAGTGATCATCCAAGTCAAAAAAACTCAAACTAAGATTCTTGTCAACGATTGCTCTAGGAAGAATCTGAACGGCAGCCACATCAAC
>JBGUZS010000051.1:0-11402 GCA_045223835.1 Oscillospiraceae bacterium
GTGTCGACAAACCCCGTTTTGTCATCGCGAGGAGTACGCGCACGTCCCTGCGAGGGGCCCTCGCGCGCGGAATGGAGCAAAGCGACGCGGCGATCCCTTCTCTCGTCCCCTTGGTCATGTTAAAAACATAAGGACGGGAGTTACGGATTGCCACAACCGGTGACCGATGTCGCCGGTTGCGCAATGACCATTTTCGTTGGTCTGGTACTTTGTCTACAGTCTGAGGCGGCCGTTTGGCCGCCTCAGAAACAACTTATCCCCCCGCCCCGAACAGCACCAGCAGCACGCCATAGATCACGCTGGCGGTGAGGCCGTAGACCAGCACCGGTCCCGCGATGACGAACATCTTCGCCGCCATGCCCGAGACGAAGCCCTCGCTCTTGAACTCCAGGGCCGGAGAGGCGATGGAGTTGGCAAAGCCTGTGATGGGCACCAGGGTCCCGGCGCCGCAGTACTTCGCCAGCCGGTCATACACCCCCAGGCCGGTGAGCAGGGCGCCCAGGAAGACCAGGGTCACGGAGGTCGCCCCCAGCGCCCTTTCCTCCTCCAGCCCCGCCGAGGTCCAGAGGGCCAGGACGCCCTGGCCCAGGGCGCAGATGAGACCGCCGCTCACAAAGGCCCGGAACAGGTCCCGCCCCAGAGGGGACGGGGGACAGCGCCCGGCCACATACTTCCGGTATTCCTGATTGGTCATGTTCACCATATGATCCACCTCGTCCCCAGTATGCGCCGGGGCGCGGGGATTATTCGGCGGGCTGCGCTTCCCCTCCGGTTCTGGGAATCAGTAGATCCACTCGCCCCCCTCTTCCCGTTCGGCGGCCTCCAGCATGCGCGCGGCCATGCCCAGCATATCCCCGGCCGGAGCCAGGGCATGGAGGGCTTCGATCAGCTCCCGGTCGTAGTTCTCCCCGGCCCGGGTGCTGCGGTCGAAGATCATGGTGGCCTTTTTGCCGTCCTCATAGGCCGGCCATTTCGCCATGTCCCTATGGTTGGGATCCCCGGTGCGGGCAAAGGCGGCCACAGCCCCGGCAACCTCCCGCTCCAGCTTGTCGGACACCCCCGGGATATTGCAGCAGGGCACCCGGGCGGCATTGTGGAACACGAAGGGGATATCGGCGCAGTGCCAGGCGGGACGGGGCCCGTCCACATCGAAATCCAGGGCGAAGACATACAGATACGCGGGGGCGGAGGACACCTGGGCCTTCTCCTCGATATACCGGGTGGTGGCCCGGCGGGCGCCCACATCCAGCTTCGCCAGCTCCAGGATATCCTTATCGGGATAGGCGGCCTCGAACCGCTCCACCAGCTCCGCCGTTTTCTCCCCGTAGGTCTTCTCCAGGAGCTGCAGGGCAGAGGCCCGGTCCGGCGCAGTCTCCCCGGGGGCGAAGCCGGTGAATTCCGCAATGACGGTGCCCGCGATGGTGGGCACGGTTTTGGCATAGTCGGAGAAGCCCACCTTCATGGGATCCCCCAGGTACCAGTCGTTGGCCACGGGGCCCCAGCTGATGAGCTTTTTTTCCTCCCGGAGCTTCTTCAAGGCCGCCTTGTTGAAGGCCCGCATGAGAATATCGTAGGGCACCTTCTCCAGCTTCTCCGGATCCTCCGGGCTGATCCCCAGCAGCTGCATGGTATCCAGGATGAACTCCCGGTGATCCACCGGCTCCCCTTCCCCGCCCTCGAAGATGCCGCTCATGAGGATGGCCTTATGGAAGAGTCCCGCCGCCGCGGGGGTCTGGAGCAGGGTGGAGATCTTCCCGCCGCCGCCGGACTGGCCGATCAGGGTGACGTTCTCCGGGTCTCCGCCGAAGGCGGCGATATTCCGCTTCACCCAGCGCAGGGCCTCCACGATATCCGCCATGCCCGCGTTCACGGAGTTCCGGTACTTCTCCCCGAAGGAGGACATATCCAGGAAGCCCAGGATATTCAGCCGATGGTTCAGGGTGACCACCACCGCATCGGCATATTCCGCCAGGGCGTCCCCCTCATAGGCCACCTGCTCGATGGAGGAACCGCTGGAGTAGCCGCCGCCATGGAGCCAGACGATCACCGGCTTCTTCGCTCCCCGCTCCAGGGAGGGGGTCCAGATATTCAGATACTGACAGTGCTCGTTGGAGGGCCAGAAGCGGTGGGGGATCAGCAGCTCCCCGGTGGGCATGGGCTCATTGGCCACAGGGCAGATATACCCATAGTTGGTCGCCTCCCGGATCCCCTCCCAGGGCTTCACCGGCGCGGGCGCCTGGAAGCGCCCGGCGTCCGCATATTTGACGCCCTGGAAGATATACAGGCCATCCAGGAAAAAGCCCCGGAGCAGACCGTCCGCCGTTTTGGCCACGGTATCGGCCGAGCATCGGAAATCGCGTGCCATATCGTTTACCTCCTCAATCGTATTCCCATCGCCTTGTCGGGTTATTCCTTCACCTGCTTCATGCTCAGGGAAATGCGCTTCTTCTTTTCGTCCACCCCCAGAACCAGGACCTTCACCGTATCCCCCACGCTCACCACCTCGCTGGGATGGCGTACGAAGCGGTCGCAGAGCTCGGAGATATGCACCAGGCCGTCCTGGTGGACGCCGATGTCCACGAAGGCCCCGAAGTCGATCACGTTCCGCACGGTGCCGGTGAGCACCATGCCGGGCTGCAGATCCTTCAGCTCCAGGATATCCGTGCGGAAAATGGGCTTGGGCAGCTCCTCCCGGGGATCCCGGCCGGGCTTCATCAGCTCCCTGACGATATCCCGCAGGGTGGGGACGCCCACGCCGCAGTCCTCCGCCGTCCGGGCTTCTCCCCGCTCCTTCAGCCGCCGGGGCAGCTCCCCGATGAGACCGGCCTTCACCTCTCCAAGGGAATAGCCGCAGAGCTCCAGCAGCCGCTCCGCCGCGGCGTAGCTCTCGGGGTGAACGGCGGTATTATCCAGCACCAGGGGGCTCTCCGGCACCCGGAGGAAGCCCGCGCACTGCTCATAGGCCTTGGGGCCCAGCTTCGGCACCTTCAGGAGCTGCTTCCGGGAGGTGAAGGCGCCGTTTTCCTCCCGATAGGCCACGATGTTCTTCGCCGTGGCCGCCGTGAGGCCGCTGACCCGGCGCAGAAGAGAGGGGGAGGCGGTGTTCAGGTCCGCCCCCACCGCGTTCACGCAGTCCTCCACCACGGCGTCCAGGCTCTCCTCCAGCCGCTTCTGGGGCATATCATGCTGGTACTGCCCCACGCCGATGGCCTTGGGCTCGATCTTCACCAGCTCCGCCAGGGGATCCTGGAGCCGGCGGGCGATGGAAACGGCGGAGCGCAGGTTCACATCATACTGGGGAAATTCCTCCGCCGCCAGCTTGCTGGCGCTGTATACGCTGGCCCCGGCCTCACTCACCACCATGTAGCTCACCCCGGGGCAGCGGCGGAGCAGCTCCACCGTCATCTGCTCCGTCTCCCGGGAGGCGGTGCCGTTGCCGATGGCGATATGCTCCACCCCGTGCCGGGCGATCAGGGCGGCCAGGGTATCGATGCAGGCGGCCCGCTGCCGGTCCCCGTGGGTGGGATAGACCACGGCGGTATCCAGCACCTTCCCCGTGGGGTCCACCACCGCCACCTTGCAGCCCATGCGGTAGCCCGGATCCAGGCCCATGGTCACCTTTCCCTTCACCGGGGGCGCCATGAGCAGGGGCTTCAGATTCAGGGCAAAGTTATGGATCGCCCCCTCCGCGGCGGTCTCCGTCAGGGCCGCCCGGGTCTCCGTCTCCATGCCGGGCTGCAGCAGGCGGTCGTACCCGTCCGCGATGGCGGCGCGGAGGAAGGCCTCGCTCCGGGCCCCCGGCCTGACCATCCCCCGGGAGATCTCCTCCAGGGCCAGGTCCCGGTCCAGGGCCAGGGAGACCTTCAGGAAGCCCTCCTTCTCCCCCCGGTTCATGGCCAGGATCTGATGCCCCTGCAGCCGGGAAACGGGCTGGGAAAAAACGTAGTACAGCCGGTATACGCTGTCCTCCTCCTTCGCGGCGGCGGAGCGGAGGCTCCCCCGCTTCCGGATGGTCTCCCGCAGGCGCTTCCGGTTCTCCGGAGAATCGCTCACCTGCTCCGCCAGGATATCCGAAGCCCCGGCCAGGGCCTCCTCCGCCGTGGCGACGCCCTTCTCCCCGTCCACATAGGCCGCCGCCAGGGCGGCGGGGTCCTTCTGGGGCTGGAGCAGGATCGCCATGGCCAGGGGCTCCAGCCCCTTCTCCTTGGCGATGGAGGCCCGGGTGCGCCGCTTGGGGCGGTAGGGCCGGTACAGGTCCTCCAGGGCGGCCAGGGTATCCGCTTTGCGGATCTCCCACTCCAGCTCCGGGGTGAGCTTCTCCTGCTCCCCGATGAGGCGGAGGATCTCCTCCCGCCGCTGCTCCAGGCTGCGGAGATAGCGCAGCCGCTCCTCCAGGGTCCGCAGGGCTTCGTCGTCCATGGCCCCGTGGGCCTCCTTGCGGTACCGGGCGATAAAGGGGATGGTGTTTCCCCCGTCCAGCAGGTCGATAACATTCTGCACCGCCTGGGCGGGCTGGTTCAGTTCCTGAGCGATTCGCAGCGTGATCCGGTCCATGGTCTCCTCCGATGATGATTATCCGGGGCTGCCGCAGTGGGCAGCCCCGTGCGTTTTCCGGCTTACAGAAGGCCGTTGATCACCGCCCGCAGGCGGTCGTTATAGTATTTGCTGTCCGGCAGCATATCCTGGATCATGAAGGAGGCGGAGAGCCGCTCCTCCGGGTCGGCCATCATCCAGGCGCCGGCGGCCCCCTCCCAGCCGTATTCCCCCACGGAGCCGCTGCACAGCCCCGAAACGGGATCCATGAGGGTGCGGACGCCGTAGCCATAGCCATAGCCCTTCATCTCCGGCATAGCGGCGCGGAATTCCTCCAGCATCGCCTCGGACAGCAGGTTCTGGCGCATCATGGCCAGGGTCTTGCGGCCGATGAGCTTCTCCCCCTTCCAGACGCCGCCGCAAGCCAGCATCCCGGAGAAGGCCCGGAGGTCACTCAGGGTGGAGATGAGTCCCGCATCCGGCGCTTCGTAGGCGGCGCTCTCCCGATACATGCTGTCCAGCGGGTCCCCCAGCAGGTCGCCGCATTGGACCACGGTCCCGTCCGGCAGATGCCGGACGCACTCCGCCATGCGCTCCCGCCAGCCGGGGAGGAAGCGGAAGCCCGTATCCTTCATGCCCAGGGGCTCGAAGATCCTCTCCCGCATGAAGCGGCTCAGGGGCATGCCGCTGGTGATCTCCACCACCGCCCCCATGATGCTGATGCCGTAGCCATACTGGAAATGGGCGCCGGGCTCGAAGAGCATGGGGATCCTCGCCAGGGCGCGGATCTCCTCATTCAGGCTGTAATCCGCCTGGAACTTGCTGCCCCCCAGCTCCTCATGGACCTCCTTCAGGCCCTTGGCGGTGGGACTGCCGTCATAGGCGTAGAAGCCCACGTTCATATTGAACAGGTGCCGCATGAGCATGGGAGTCTTGGAATCCTCCACCTGCCAGGAACCGTCGGGCTGCTTCACGCTCACCTTCAGATCCTTGTACTCCGGGATATAGGCGGAGACGGGATCATCCATGAGGAACGCCCCCCGCTCATACTCCATCATGCCGCAGAGGGCCGAGAAGGCCTTGGTGATGGAGTGGATCCGGAAGAGGGTATCCGGCGTCAGGGGCCGGGTATGGGCCATATCCCGATACCCCAAATAGTTCTCGTACAGGATCTCCTCCCCCCGGCATACGGAAAGGGCGGCGCCGGGCAGGCCTTTATCCTCCACATAGGACCGGAGCAGCCGGTCCAGATCTTTCGTCGTTGACATTCTATCCTCCGGTTCAGCATGACCTCCGGCAGAGCCGGAGGTCATGGCGTCATTCAGTCAGCTGGTTCAGTCCTCTTTCTTTTCCTCGGGCCGGCGCATCTGGGAGAAGCACTTGCCGCAGATGTTGCAGCGCTTCTTGGGATTGTAGCGGCAGAAGCGGACGTTGTCCCCCATGTAATTGTAGGTATGCTCCCGGGCGAAGGGCATTTTGGCCTTCTGCTCATCCGTCAGCTGGATGCGGCTGCGGGTGATGGTGCCCCAGGTGCCGTCCATGAAGGCCGCCTGGAACAGGAGGGGCTTCTTCACGTTCCGGAACTTGATGGGGCAGTGCCACACGTTGGCGGGAAGCCGGACCACGGTGGGCTTGGTGATGATCTTGGATTCCATATGATCCGGATCATCGCCGATGGTCATCTCCACCTCCGCGTCAAAATCGAAGATGTTCATGGGATTGGCGCCCATGAAGAAGATGTACTCCTCCGCGCCCTGGTGGAAATGGCAGTCCTCCATGTCGTTGGGGCCGGTGAAGATCTGGTAGCCGCAGTGCCAGGTGGCGCCCTCCATATAAGTCTCGCCCCGGAAATAGAACTGGGGAGAGGGACACCAGGGGCCCCACTGGGTCTTTTCCTTGGGGCAGGCCAGCACATTCTTGGCCACCTCGTCGCTGAGGGCGGGCTTGGGGGCCTTCAGCACCGTGGCGTCGGAATAGGGCTTGGACTTGTTGCCCTCGGTCACCACGCACTCGGAGGAATCCGGAGCCTTCTCCGGATCATAGGCGCCGGTATCGGAATAGCTCTTCACCCCGTCCTCGTTCACCACGGTCCAGGGTACGAAGTCATAGGGCCTGGGGGGGATCTTGTCCTTATGGGAGAAGCAGTAGCCGCAATAGGTGCACTTCTTTTCGGGATCCAGCACGCAGCTGCGGATGTTCTCATCCCCCATGTACAGGTACTGCTTTTCGCCGGTATCCTTCCGCTGGACATACTTCACCATGCCGCAGCGGCCGGATTTCATCACCGCCTGGAAGAGGACGGGCTTGTCGATGCGGACGAAATCCAGGGGGCTGTGCCACCAGCCCTTGGGCAGGCGAATGATGGTGGGCTCGGTGATGACCACCTTCTCCATGGTGTCATAGGTGGGACCCATGTAGAAATGGACCTCCGCGTCCCAGGCGGAGAACACGTCCGGCAGCTGGGCACCCAGGAAGACCAGATACTCGTCCTCCCGGTGGAAATGGGGTTCGGTCTCCAGCCGGACGGGCTTCAGGAAGACCTGGAAGCCCAGGTTGATGCCCGCACCGGGCATGTCGGTTTCGCCCCGGAAATAGGCCTGGGGGGACAGGATCCAGTCGCCCCAATGGGTCTCCTGGGGTACGAACTCATAGAACAGTTTTTCAAATTTTTCCTGCATGTTGCCGCTCCTTCCTGTATTTTCACATGTTGCTTTTCTCAGATGCGGCCCGGAGTCCGGCGGAGCGGGTCCGGGCCGAAGCGCTCATCAGCCGGCCAGATAGGCTTCGTACGCCTCCTGATACACCGCCAGGACCTCGTCCACGCCGATGCCGTGCAGACCCGCGAGATAGGAATCCCACTCGCTCAGGGGCTTGGAGTTATCCAGGAACGCCAGGTAGTTTTCCTGGAGATAGGTCTGGACGTCGGAGCCGTACTGGGCCAGGATATCGTTCTGCTCATCGGTATAGGTCAGGCCGCTGGGATAAACATAGTCGTCGTCATGGGGAGTGGAGCCCCAGTACACCACGTAGTCATGGGCGCCCTCGTTGCCGGGCACGTTCCACTGGGAATCCACATAGAGGCCGGGCTCCGAGAGGCTGTTGAGGGCGTAGATGCACATGACCATGGACCAGTGGACCTCATGATGGACGATGAAATCGGTGATGTAGATATTCCCCTCCTCGTCATAATCCCAGCTCAGGCCCTGGACGCCGTAGCCATAGAAGAAGGCGCCCTCGTCGCTGTACCGCCAGTCCAGCCAGGTGCAGGCCAGAGGGATATTCTCGCAGTCGGCGGAGATGGAGGCGTTGCCGATATGCACCCGGCCCACCTTATAGCCCAGATGCAGGGTCTGGCCTTCCTCCAGCAGGGGCTTGGTGAGGGGCACCCAGCCCACGGTCTCCCCTTCGGGGATGACGGCGTTATGCTGGCTGATGGCGGTGGGCCAGCTGTTCACCACGTAGCCCATGGAGCCGTCGTCGATCAGGGGATCGTAGTCCACGGTGCTGGTGAAGGAGGCCCAGTTCTTGCTGATGAGGCCCTCGTTGTACCACTGGTTCATGCGGGTCATCAGGGCCAGGTCGTTATCCCCCATGTTGCTGAGGTACACCTTGCCGTCCTTCACATACTGGGTATTGATGCCGGAGCAGCGGAAATAGGTGTCATAGCCCACGAATTCGGTGCCGGGGTCCAGGGTGGACAGGAGGATCATGGGATCGGAGGCCCCCTCCTGGCTCATGAAGAAATAGAGCATATCATGGATATCGTCGAAGGTGCGGATATCCTCATAGGTCTTGCCCATATGGGCCAGCCAGTCCCCCCGGGCGAAGGCGCCGGCGGTGAGCTCCAGGGCGTCCCGCAGCTCGTACACCGCCAGGACCAGATCCTTTTCCGTAAAGACCCGGCGCAGGGTATCCAGATCCTTGGGGTCCTTGGTGGCCTCGTACATATAGTTGGGCATGTACTCCCGGTAATCGTAGATGTTCGCGAAGTACCCGTCCTCCACTACCGCGTTCCGGAACGCGCCGGTGTAGTAGGCGTTGGCGCCGCACATGATATCCAGCAGGGAGTCGGAAGCCAGGAGCACGGCGAAATTGGTCTGCCGGGCGGAAAGGGCCAGGGCTTCATACTCCACATGTACGCCGGTAAGCCGCTCCGCCTCCCGGGGGAATTCCATCTCCCCGTAGCCGCCCTCCCCCAGGACCTCGGGGGTCCAGCAGGCGGTCCACATGGTGAGGACCTCATCCGTGGTGCTCAGGGGCAGCTCATAGGCGTATTTTTCCGTGGCGATGCCGTCCGCATCCGCCTGGAATTTGCCCGAGGCGAAATGATAGGGGGATTCGGGGGTAGGCTCAGGCGTGGGCTCGGGAGCGGGCGCCGCGGTTTCCTCCGGCGCTTCGGTGGGAGCCGCCGTCTGCGCAGGCGCCTGGGTGGCGGGCGCCTGGGTCCCCTCCGGCGCCGGGCTGGGGGACGCCGCCGGGGGCGTGCCGGGACCGCAGCCCGCAAACAGGGCCAGGAGCAGCAGCGCCGACAGGATGATTGCCGCCAAACGTTTCATGTCTTTTCTCCTTTCTATTTTTCTTATTCTATGCTCTTCTTTCCCGGGCACGGTCTCCGCGCTTTAGGTACTTTGCACGAAAACCGCCTCGTTTCTTCCTCCAATTATAGCACAGTTCTCCGGGGAGTCAACCGTTTGCCGGTCGGCCGTACCCGGGATTCCTTCCGCCGCATTCGTCCCCAAACTGGCACAGATTTCCCGAAGTGTCATTGGTGTTTTTTTCTTATTCATGATAGTATACTAAATGGATCAAATGGAAATGTTATGCCTGAAAACCAAGGAAAGGAGGAATGAGATGAAGTACGATTACGCGAAAATCTCCCCCGAGGACCTGGTGGAGCTGAACAAGCTCCAGGAGAAGCTCTCCGACGCGGACCGGCAGGTCGTTCTGCTGGCCGTGGAGAAGAAGTTTGAGATCGCCCAGCTGAGCCCCGAGGAGCTGGCGAAGATCAACGCGCTGGAGAAGGAGCTTTCCACCGGCGGCCGCGAGGTCGTCCTGGTCGCCCTCTCCCGATAACGACCGTGCGTCTGTAAGAGGAACGGTAATACGGCACAGCCTCCCGGATTGGATCACCGGGAGGCCGTTTTTTTCGTCAAAATGGACCTCACAGGCTTCGTTTTCCCGGTTACCGTAAGGGCCGGGAAAACACGCAGGTGTTCGGTCATTTTTCCTCTTCAAACCGAAGCAGCCGCTTCGGTTTGAGTACGAGAGATTGCGCTCCGCGAGCAGGTTTTTCGGGCGGAAATGATCCAACCTCTTTGTGTCTGCGGTCATGAGCTCTGGGGGCTTTGGATAGTCACCACCTGGAATAATAAAACGTGATCCGGCAGGCTGATCGGTCGACCAGGCAATAGCCCTCTTCTCCATGGTTGGAAAAGCCTTCCCCGAACAGCTGAAACCGGAGGAGCTCCGAATCCCCGGCGCCCTGACGGTGCAGCTCATGCCAGGCTTCGTCGGACCCGCTCCACTTCGCGGCGGCCTGAAGCTGTCCGATCCTTTCCATGAGCCTATCCTCCGTCGTGCGGTAGGACAGCTCAAATACCTCTCCGCCCTGCAAAAACTGCGGCGTATAGCTGAACGCCGCATCCTGAGCGTCCTCCGGAATGCGGGCGGGGAAGCACGCGCGCACCGCTTCGCTGCCGCCGATCTTTCCATAGGCCCGCTCATAGTATTTCGTGTCTGTAATCGTCGTTGTAGCGATCCGAAGGGACAGGAGGAACACATAGACGAGGGAAAGCAGCAGGAACAGGATCGTCAGGCCTGCGGTGAGCGCCTCGGTCATGCGGGAGCTCAGCATGCCTTTCCGGGCGAGAACGCCGATTCCCCACAGCACGAGGGCGGGCAGCAGAAGGACCGGGATCCGCCCCCAGGGCGGCTGCACCGCAGCCGACAGGAAAACCGCCGCCAGCAGGAAGCAGACAAACGCAAGGCTTCCCATGACAAAGGGCAGCACGGCGTCTTTGCGCTCCATTCCTCGTTCCTCCCTCCTTCGCGCCGGAGCCCGGCGCAGCTGGTCCGGGGCGAAGGACTTTATCCGTCCTCCCGCTCCACGGTAACGTTGTTCAGCCCGTTCTTCTCGAATTCGTCCATGTATTCCTGCATCCGCTGGGTGAGCTCGCTGTTTCCGCCGCTCTCCCCCGGACCCATGGCCAGGTCCCGCCGGGCCAGCTCCTCCGCCAGGATATCGAAGAAGATCCCGTCCTCATAATCCAGGATGGCCTCCTGGATGCCCCCCTCCTCGAAGCCCGCGGAGGGGACCACTTCCCCGTCCACCATCTCGAAGAGGGAATACATCCCCGTCTTGAGACAATAGGAGAAGCACTTGGACTCCACATCGTCATAGGCCTGGATGCGGTTTTCCCCCCGCATGGAGTTCATCACCCAGTTGCCCACATATACCAGGTCCAGCAGACGCCGGAATTCCTTATCCGTCAGCTCAAGCGTCATCAGAAGCCACCACCTTTACGCCGTAGTGAAGGCATTATACCCTTCCCCGGGGAAAATTTCCACCGTTTCCCGTCAAATACCCCGGAAAAAATCCCGGCCCCGGGGTATCCGGCAGATTGGGTCTGTTCCGGCGGGAAAAAGTATGCTATACTGTTTCAGTTGAATTTCGGGAGGTGAACGGGTTGGCCGGTCTGGGAGAGCTTTTCCTGTCCTTCAGCAAGGTGGGGGTCATGACCTTCGGCGGGGGCTACGCCATGCTGCCCATGCTCCAGCGGGAAATCGTGGAGCACAAGGGCTGGGCCACCGAGGAGGAACTGGCAGACTACTTCGCCGTGGGCCAATGCACCCCCGGCGTCATCGCCGTG
>JBGUZS010000052.1:0-3149 GCA_045223835.1 Oscillospiraceae bacterium
TACCAGGTGCAATTTGGTCAACAAATCGCTGCTTTTTTCTTTCTCTTGTCTCCTGTCTTTCAGTCGACTGTTTCGGATCCTGGATTCCTCTCACAGGCGTTTTCTTGCAATACCTTTCTCCGTATGGTATCCTGATCTCAGCAGGTTTTCCTCCGGACCGCTTCCCGGTCCGCACTCTGAAAGAAGGACGGCGATCAAGCATGAACACCAGATTTCCCCATTTGTTTACCCCCCTGCGCGTGAAAAACGTTCTCCTCAAGAACCGGATCATGTCGGCGCCGAATATGCTTTTCCACACGGTGGACGGCCGTCCGACCGAGTATTACGCACCATATCTGGAGCACAAGGCCCGGGGCGGCGCGGGGATCGTGAACCTGGGCGAGGTATCGGTGGGCGACGGCGGGAACCACGTCCCGGAGATGATGAAGACCCACGACAATCTCCCGCTCTTCGCCGAGCTCTCCGCTGCCATCCACGAGCACGGCGCCCTGGCCAGCGCGGAGCTGACCCACGGAGGCATCAAAACCAAACCGGAATACAACCATCGCCGGGCCATGGGTCCGGTGGAGGCTCAGACCATGGATCCCGGGGTGACCTCGGAGGCAATGACCCGGGAAATGATGGAGGAAGTCTGCCGCCAGTACGCCGATACGGCGGAGTACGTCTACCTTGCGGGCTTCGACGCCATCCTCCTGCACTTCGGCCATGGCTGGCTCCCTGCCCAGTTCCTCTCCCCCATTGTGAATACCCGGACGGATGAGTTCGGCGGCAGTCTGGAAAACCGCATGCGCTTCCCTCTGATGATCCTCAAGGCGATCCGGGACCGTGTCGGCCCCGATCGGCTGGTGATGGTCAGGATCAGCGGCTCGGAGCGTGTGGAGGGCGGCTTCACGGTGGAGGATATGATCTGTTTCCTGGAAAAAGCCCAGGAGTACATCGACCTTGTGGAGGTCAGCGTGGAAGGTCTGCAGAACAACATGACGGCAACCTTCCGTCCCCTTGGGATCAACACGGACCTCTCGGAGGCGATCAAGCGCTCGGGACGGGTGAGCATCCCCGTCTATACGGTGGGCGCGGTGCTCTATCCCGAACAGGCGGAGGAGATCATCGCCTCCGGCAAGGCAGACGGCGTATCCATGTCCCGCGCTCTCATCGCCGACCCCTATTTCCCGGAAAAGGCTTTTGCCGGGAAGGAGGACGATATCACCCCCTGCATCCGCTGCCTGGGCTGCTGCGACAGCGATAACCTCATCCGCCATTTCACCTGCAGCGTCAATCCCCTCATCGGTCGGGAAGCGCGTCTCGGCTTTGGGGAAGACATAGGCAGGGCGAAAAACAAAAAGCGGGTCCTGGTCATCGGCGGCGGTCCCGCGGGGATGACCGCCGCGATTACGGCCTATCGCCGGGGCCATGAGGTCATTCTCTGGGAAAAGGCTGACAAACTCGGGGGTCTCCTGAATTTCACCGATGCGGACAGCCTCAAGCATGACCTTCACCGGTACAAAAGCTTCCTCATCGCCCAGACGGAGAAATCCGGCATCAGGGTCGTCCTGAACAAAACGGCGACGGCTGCGGAGGCCGCCGCTCTGGCCCCGGACGATATCGTGCTGGCTGCGGGAAGCGAGCCCATAGAGCCGAAGTTCATTCCCGGCTGGGAAAACGCCCGCCATGCCCTGGAGGTTTACCGGGATCCGGCCTCTGTGGGGGAAAGCATCGTGATCATCGGCGGCGGACTGGTAGGGGTCGAAACGGGGCTCCACCTCCGCAACCTCGGGAAAAAGGTCACCGTTCTGGAGATGGAAAAGGAATATGCCCGTGACGGCGGCTTCGGCTACAAGTTCGGCCTCATGTACACCGTGCAGGAAAAGCAGCTGAACGTGATCACCGGTGCGCGCTGCAGGGAGATCCGCAGGAACGCCGTCATCTATGAGAAGGACGGAAAGAGCGAGACCCTGGCCTGCGACAGCGTGTATTACGCCGTTGGCATGCGCAGCGAGGACAGCCTGTACATGGAACTGGCCGCCCTGGGCATCCGGATCACCGCCGTGGGGGACTGCAAAAAAACGGGGAAGGTCGCCGGCGCGGTTCACAGCGGCTATTTTGCCGCCCTGGATATCGGCAAATTCTGAACCGCGGGGAATTGCAATCCCCTCCCCCATCTGGTATAGTGGGAGCAGTTAGTTTGCGATTAATCCAAAATAAGGAGTGAGCGAAATGGGCAAGTATGACGATCTGATCTTTACCATCCCTCAGGAGCACCATTCCTGGTACGGCTTTGTCGCCCCCAGAGGCTTTTTCCGCGGGACCACCATGATGGAAAAAGCCAAGGTCTATATGGACTGGACCGCGGTGAACAAGCCCCTTCCCATGGAGGTGCCCCACACCCACCACTGCGCAGACGAATACCTCGTTTTCACCAATGCGGACATGAAGAATTTCTTTGAGTTCGACGCGGAGATCGACGTCTGGATCGGCGAGGATCCGGAAAACCTGGAGATGTATACCATCACCCAGCCCACCATCATCCGGGTACCCCCGAAAATGTACCACTGCCCCGTGAACTTCCGGAAGATCAACATGGAGAAGCCCATCGTCTTCTCCGCCGTATATCTGGACGGGGACTGGTCCAAAATCAACCGCCGGGTGAACGCGGAAGGCCGGGAGGAGTTTTCCTATGACGGCGCCGGCATCCGCCGCTGCGTCATGGACCGCTCCAAGGAGTGCATCTACTGCGGAAAATGCTTCTCCAAGGCGATGAAGACCGCGGAGGAAAAGGGCGAAACGAAGGAAAACCAGCCTGCCAAGCACCAGATGGATATGCTGGCCCCCTATTACGAAATGGCGAAGAAGCCCCACACCGGCAAGTATGACAAGTATGTCTACCCTTACCGGCCCGACGTCCATACGGACAGCCGCTTCATCAGTCCCCGGGGCGGATTCCGGGGCATTGAGGAGATGGATGGAAGCCGCCTCTGGTACTTGTACAACATCGTTCAGCAGGAGTGCACCATCGGGGAGACCCATATGCACCATGCAGTGGAGGAATACCTGTTTTTCACCGGCGCGGATATTTCCAAATTCTTCGAGTTCGATGCGGAGATCGAGATCTCCCTGGGGCCCGATCCGGAGCACCTGGAGACCTACACCAT
>JBGUZS010000053.1:0-2359 GCA_045223835.1 Oscillospiraceae bacterium
GCGGGGAAGCCCAGCGGGTGAAGCTGGCCTCCGAGCTGCTCCGCCCCTCCACCGGCAAGACCATCTATGTGCTGGATGAGCCCACCACCGGCCTGCATATGGCGGATGTACAGAAGCTGATGGATGTGCTGAACCGCCTGGTGGACGCGGGGAATACGGTAATCGTTATCGAGCACAATCTGGATGTGATCAAATCCGCGGACTACATCATCGACCTGGGCCCCGAGGGGGGCGATAAGGGCGGCACGCTGGTCTGCTCGGGCACGCCGGAGGAGGTCGCCGCCTGCTCCGAAAGCTATACGGGGCAGTACCTGCGCCCGGTGCTGGCATGAGCGGCCCCAGGAGCAGGACCGGGGCTGAGGGCAAGCCGGGGGAACAGGCGGTCATCTCCGGAAGCATCGAGTCCGTCATCTATACCAATGAGGAAAACGGCTATACCGTCCTCCGTCTGGCCCTGCAGGAAGGCGGGATCGTTACCGTCGTCGGTACGCTGCCCTATGCCGCTCCCGGAGAGGAGCTCACGGCGGAGGGCCAATGGATGGCCCACCAGGTCCATGGGACCCAATTCCGGGCGGATCACCTGGAACGGCTTCTGCCGGCATCCCTGGCGGGGATCGTGCAGTATCTTTCCTCCGGCGTCATCAAGGGCGTCGGTCCGGCTACCGCCCGGAGCATCGTGGAGGCCTTCGGGGAGGACGCCCTGCGGATCATGGAGGAGAGCCCCGAACGACTGGCGGAGATCAAGGGTATCCCCCCAAAACGGGCGGAGGAGATCGGCGCCGCCTTCCGGAAGCAGGCCGCGCTTCGGCGCTTGCTGGAATTCTTCGCGGGAAATGATATCCGCCTGAATATCGGGATACGGATGTACCGCAGCTATGGGGACGACGCCATGAGCGTGCTGTACGCCAACCCCTACCTCCTCTGCGACGAATACTTCGGCGCGAGCTTTGCCGAGGCGGATCGCCTGGCCCTGAAGCTGGGCTTCGAGGGGGACTGCGCCGAGCGGGTAGAGGCGGCGGTGCTGTTTGAGCTGAACCATAACGCGGGCAACGGCCATTGCTTCATTCCGGAGGAAAAGCTGGCGGGAGCGGTGAACCAGCTCATCGGCGTACCGGAGGAGCAGGTCCGGGAGGCTGTGGACAGACTTGCGGAGAGCGGGGAAACGGTCCGGGAGGACATCGCCGGTCAGCATGCCGTATATCTTACCCGCCTCTGGCGGGCGGAGAAGGAGATCGCCTCCCGGCTTCTGGGGATGGCCCGCATGGATCCCGGACGGCTGAATACGGCGGAGCGCTGCCTGCAGCAGGCGGAGCGGGAGCTGGGCGTGGCGCTGGCGGAAAACCAGCGCCGGGCCGTGCGGGAGGCGGTGCAGCACCGGGTATTCCTGCTCACCGGCGGTCCCGGCACCGGGAAGACCACCACCATCCGGGCCATCCTCCGGAGCTTTGACGCCATGGGCCTGGAGACGGCCCTGGCCGCCCCCACGGGGCGGGCGGCCAAGCGGATGCAGGAGCTGTGCGGCCGGGAGGCCAGCACCATTCATCGGCTGCTGGAAACGGGCTATGATCCCGAGCTGGGCTTCCAGGTATTCAAGCGGGATGAGAAGGATCCCCTTCGGGCGGATGCGGTGATCCTGGATGAGACCTCCATGGTGGACGTGATCCTGCTCCAGGCCCTGCTGCGGGCCATGAAGCCGGACTGCCGCCTGGTGCTGGTGGGAGACGGGGATCAGCTGCCCAGCGTCGGCCCGGGAAATCTGCTCCGGGACCTGCTTCGGAGCGGCGTCCTGCCCGCGGTGCGGCTGGAGGAAGTATTCCGCCAGGCTGCCGAGAGCCGGATCATTCGGAACGCCCACCTGATCGATCGGGGCGACCTTCCGGATCTGCGGGAAAACCAGGGGGACTTTTTCTTCCTCCGGCGGAAGAACGGGGAAGCGGCGGTGGAGACCATTCTGGAGCTCTGCGCCTCCCGTCTGCCGGAGAGGATGGGTATCCCCCGGGAGGAGATCCAGGTCCTCAGCCCCTCCCGGAAAACCGTCACCGGGACCAACGCCTTGAACAAGGCCCTCCAGGAGGCCCTGAATCCTCAGGACGGGGAGAAGGCTGAGAAGAGCTTCGGCGAATTCCTGTTTCGCTGCGGGGACCGGGTCATGCAGGTACGGAACAACTATGATCTCATTTGGCGAAAGTCCAATGGCCTGTCCGGCACCGGCGTCTTCAACGGGGATGTGGGGCGCATCGCCCAGGTGAGCATTCCGGACCAGACCCTGACGGTGGAATTCGAGGACCGGAGCGTGCTGTATCCCTTCGACCTGCTGGGGGAGCTGGAGCCTGCCTATGCCATGACCGTACACAAGTCC
>JBGUZS010000054.1:0-5699 GCA_045223835.1 Oscillospiraceae bacterium
AGCATCCTCAGCGTCACCTACGGCTGCATCGTGTACCAGGAGCAGGTGATCGAGATCTTCCGGAAGCTGGCGGGCTTCTCCCTGGGCCAGGCGGACCTGATCCGCCGGGCCATGAGCAAAAAGAAGCAGAAGGAGATCGTGAAGGAACGGAAGACCTTCGTGGAGGGGGATCCGGAGCGGGGCATCTGCGGCGCCGTGGCCAACGGCGTGCCCGCCCGGGTGGCGGAGGATATCTATGACGAGATCCTGGCCTTCGCCAACTACGCCTTCAACAAAGCCCATGCGGTGAGCTATGCCATCATCGCCTACCAGACCGCCTATCTGAAATACTACTATCCCCCGGAATACATGGCCGCCCTGCTCTCCAGCGTATCCGACGTGAGCGGAAAGATCGCGGAGTACATCGCGGAATGCCGCGCCTCCGGGATCCCCGTCCTCCCCCCGGATATCAACGGCAGCGACGACGGCTTTACCGTTTCCGACGGCAGCATCCGCTTCGGTCTGGCGGCGGTGAAGGGCATCGGCAAGGGCTTCATCCGCAGCGTCATGGCCCGGCGAAAGGATGGGGGGCCCTTTGCTTCCTTCCAGGATTTCTGCCGCCGCATGAGCGGGCCGGAGCTGAACAAGCGGGAGGCGGAATGCCTCATCAAGGCCGGGGCCTTCGACTCCCTGGGCGCCAACCGGAAGCAGCTGCTCCAGGCCTATTCCCAGATCATGGACGGCATTCAGGCGGAGCAGCGGGGGAACCTGGAGGGGCAGTTCGACCTCTTCGGAGACGGGGAAGGCAGCCGGGATTTCCAGCTGCCCCAGGTGGAAGAGTTTTCCGCCGGCGAGCGGATGCGGATGGAGCGGGAGGTCACCGGCCTCTACCTTTCCGGCCACCCCATGGACGACTACCTGGAGGAAGCCCGGCGGCTGAAGGCCGTTTCCATCGCCTCCATCCTGGCCTCCTTCGAGGGGGAGGAAAAGGGGGATTTCGCCGATGGTCAGACCGTGACCATCGCCGGGGTGGTGACCGGCATCAAGACCAAGACCACAAAAAACAACAGCCTCATGGCCTACGTCACCCTGGAGGATAACGGGGGCAGCATGGAGCTGCTGGTGTTCCAGCGCCTGCTGAACGAATGGAACGGGCGGCTGGAGGAGGGAATGCCGATCCTGGCCCGAGGCAGGATCTCCGTCCGGGAGGAAAAGGCCCCCCAGCTCATGGCGGAGAGCTTCCGCCTCTTCACCGGGCCGGACCGGGAGCGGAAGGGGGAGGCCGCGCCGCCCCCCGAGGATCGGGAGGAAACCATTTCCGCCCCCGCCCTTGGGGCGGAGGCGGAGCGGGAAAAGCCCAAAACCCTGTGGGTGCGCTTTCCCTCCATGGATTCCCCCCAGTATCGCAGGCTCCAGCTCATCCTCATCATGTTCCCTGGGCAGGAGCCCATCAAGGTCTACTTTGCGGATACGAAGAAGACCCTGGCCGCCGCCTGCTGGATCCATCCCTCCCTGGTGCGGGAGCTGAAGGAGATGCTGGGGGAGGAAAACGTGGTGATCAGATAAGGGCCTGCCCGTTGATCATCAGCCGGAACTGCAGGCCCAGCTTCTCCGCCGCCTTACGGCAGAGGATCATGCGCTGAAGGAAAATTTCAAAATAATCCATCACGGAGCCGTATCGGGTATCAATGGTGAGGCGCAGAAGGACCTGCGTCTTTTCCGGATCGATGATCAGCTCCGTTTTTTCAACGGAATAGTTCACCCGGTCATGGATATCGAAGGTGCTGATTTCCCGGTTGCGCACCCGGCTGCGGCGCACATCGGACTTATCCGCCAGGATCAGAGCGGCGGCAATATCGCTCACCGGGTGGCCTGTGCTCTCGTCATGGTTGCCGATGGCGGCTGCCACATCCGCCACCTCATCCGGCGGCATGCCCAGATCCGTAAGGATCCGGAAGGCCATAATGGCGCTGCTCTGGCAATGCTCGAAGCGGTTCACCAGATTCCCGATATCATGGAGATAGGCGGCGATCTGCACCAGGCGGACGTCCCGCTCGGGATATTTCAGGGTTTCCAGGATATACCTGCCCATCCGGGCCACCAGGCCCACGTGGGCGAAGCTGTGCTCCGTGAAGTTCATGGCCGCCAGCATCTCGTCCGCCTTGCGGATGTAGGTATTGACAGCTTCATTTCGCAGTATGTTTTCGTAGGTGATCATAGCGCCTCCTGTTACAGATCCAGTTCCTTACGTCGGCTCCGGATGAACTCAGTCAGCCGATCCAGCCAGCGGGCGAAGAACGCCATGACCGGTCGGGCCAGCAGGGCGAAGACCCCAAAGATGAGCCAGGCCTCCTTCCCCATGGGGGGGAGGGTGAAATAGGGCTTGAAGAAGAGGAAGGCCACGGCGAAAAATGCGCCCATAACAGTGATCAGGGCAATGCGCAGCTTCGTATAGGGCCGGCTCACCCGGTCCACCATCATCAGGCCCACCACCCCCATGACGCCGGTGGCTACGGACTTCAGCGATCCGGGATCCAGCTCCAGGACCCCGTAGAAGGCCAGGATCCCCAAGATCAGGGCCAGATCCGCCAGGGCGGCGGGCAGGGCCTTGTACAGCACGTTGGGGAGGAACCGGCCCGTGACCAGGCTGTGATTCGGCTCCATGGCCAGGACGAAGGAGGGGATGCCGATCGCCACGATATTCACCAGGCTCAGCCCCGCCGGACTGAAGGGATAGGGCAGGGTGAAGCAGAGGGTGATGATGCTCAGGCAGAAGGAAAAGATATTCTTCACCAGGTAGAGGGCAGCGCTGCGCTGGATATTGTTGATGACCCGTCTCCCCTCCTGCACCACGCTGGGCATGGCGGAAAAATCCGAATTCAGGAGCACCACGTTGGCCGCCTGGCAGGCGACGCTGCTGCCGGAGGCCATGGCGATGCCGCAGTCCGCCACCTTCAGGGCCAGCACGTCGTTCACCCCGTCTCCGGTCATGGCCACCGTATGCCCGGCCCCCTTCATGGCCAGCACCAGCTTCCGCTTCTGCTCCGGGGTCACCCGGCCGAATACGGTGTACCGCAGGGCGGCAGCCTGAAGGGCGGCGTCGTTGGCCAGGGTGGAGGCGTCCACATATTCCTCCGCATTGGGGATGCCCGCCCGCAGGGCCACCTGGGACACGGTGCGGGGATTATCCCCGGAGATCACCTTTACCATGACCCCCTGCTCGGCGAAGAAGCGGAAGGTATCCGGCGCCTCCCGCCGGATCTTGTTGGACAGGAGCACCAGGGCGGCGGGCTTGAGGGTCCCGGCAAGCTCATCCTCCAGGCTGCCGCTGTAAGCGGCCAGGAGGAGCACCCGGCAGCCCAGGTCGGACCAGCGCTCCACCTCCTCCCGGAGGTCGCCGTAATCCTGCCGCATGAGGAATTCCGGCGCGCCCAGAAGCCAGCAGTCCCCGGGGCCGAAGGAGACGCCGCCGTATTTCTTCGCGGAGGTGAAGGGCAGGGTGCTCTCCGCCTTCCGGGAGAGACTTCCCCCGAACCGGCGCTGCAGGGCCTCCATGGTCTCGTTCTCCCCCGGGAGCGCGTGTACATAGTCCGCCAGGACCTGGCGGACGAAGCCGTCCCCGAACTCCTCCTCCCGCAGAAGGACCAGATCCTCCACCGTCATCTTGTTCTCGGTAATGGTGCCGGTCTTGTCCACGCAGAGGATATCCACCCTGGCCAGGGTCTCGATGGAGGCCATGGTATGGCACAGGGTCTTCTTTTTCAGCAGCCGGAGGATACCGGCCATGAGGGCCAGGCTGGTGAGGAGATACAGCCCCTCGGGGATCATGCCGATCACCGCGGCCACCGTACCGGTGACGGCGGCATGGAGATCCCGCCCGAGCCAGCTCCATTCCTTCCAGAAGAGCACCAGGCCCAGAGGGATCACCACAAAGCCGATGACCTTCACCAACCGGCTCAGGGACCGCATCATCTCCGACTGACGGCCCTTGCCGTGCTTCTTGGCCTCCAGGGTGAGGCGGGAGGCGAAGGAATCCGCCCCCACGGCGGTGAGCCGGGCGCGGCACTCCCCCGCCACCACAAAGCTGCCGGAATTCAGCCTGTCTCCCGGTCCCTTGCTCACCTCGTCCTGCTCGCCGGTGATGAGGGACTCGTTCACCTGCACCTCTCCGGCCAGGACCAGGGCATCGGCGCTGATCTGGTCGCCCTTGGCAAAGATCGCAATATCGTCCCGCACCAGCTCGCCGGTGGGCACGGTCAGCCTTTTTCCCTCCCGGATCACCCCGGCTTTCGGGGAGACCAGGATCTGCAGCTTATCCAGCGTGCGCTTGCTTCGCAGCTCCTGGATGATCCCGATGGCGGTATTGAAGAAAACGACGCCCAGGAAGGTGAGATCCAGCCAGGAGCGGACCAGGATGATGCACACCGCCAGGAGCAGGAAGAGCATATTGAAATAGGTGAATACGTTGGAAAGAACGATCTGCCCCACCGTGCGGGTAGGGGGCTCCACCGGAAGGTTGGCGCAGCCCGCCGCCGTGCGCTCCGCCACCTGGGCCAGAGTCAGACCATATTCCGGGGAGGCCTCCGCCGGCGGGATCCGCCGAAGCGCCTGCTCAGCGCTCTTTTTCTTCATGCCCGTATCAAGCTCCTCTCTTCTCCTGCCTGATTTCAGTATATCCACGATGGGGAAAAAAGTCAACGAAGCCCCCGGTCCCGAAAGGACAGCAAAAATCTCAAATTCCTCGTGACAGCTTGCGCCTAGTGTGCTATACTATCTATTAGGAATGTTATCAGCTTTCAAGGAGGTATCATTATGTATAAGCTCAAACCCATTACCGACCGCGTGAAGAAGACGCGGGAGAGATACCGCAGCACCACGCCCAGGGTGGATATCTCCCGGTACCGTCTCATCACCGAGTTCTATCAGTCCCACCCCAACCTCTCCGGCCAGCTCCTGCGGGCCGAGGCCATGAAGTACATCTATGAGAATATCCCCCTGCGGGTGGAGGACGACGACATTATCGTCGGCGCCCTGGGCACCACCTTCCGCGCCTGCTCTTACTACCCCGAATACGGCGCCGCCACCCTGGCCCGGGAGATCAAGAGCGGCAACATCACCAACCGCAAGTATGACCCCTACCTCATCGACCCCGAGGACGCCCAGTATGTTCTGGAGACGGCCAGCTTCTGGGATACCCATTGTCTGAGCTTCTTCACCCAGCCCTACCGGATCGACGGGTACAAGAGCCATGACGGCTCCAGCACCACCACCCAGAGCGCCAACCATGCGGACGGCGGCCCCGTCGGCCATTTCTGCACCAACTACAACCGGGCCATCCGCAAGGGCTTCGGCGCCATCAAGGCCGAGGCCGACGCCAAGATGAAGCTCCTGGAGGAGAACGGCGTCTATGGGGACGGCATCAACAAGTACTACTTCTACAAGTCCATCTCCCTGGTTTGCGAGGGCATGATCACCCTCACCAAGCGCTATGCCAAGAAGGTGGAGGAGATGGCCGCCGCCGAGACCCGGCCCCAGCGGAAGAAGGAGCTGGAGATGATGGCCGAGAGCCTCAACTGGGTGACGGAAAACCCCGCCCGGAACTTCCATGAGGCGCTGCAGGCCCTGTTCCTGTACCAGATCTGCCTGGCCCTGGAGGGCAACATGCACGGCATGAGCTTCGGCCGCGTGGACCAGTACGTGGGCGACTACTACGAGAAGGA
>JBGUZS010000055.1:0-2266 GCA_045223835.1 Oscillospiraceae bacterium
TGAACGCGAAAGACACCCCTCCTGGGTTTCTTTCGCGCTATCTTCCTTCCCGTTTTCGTTCCATTTTCGGGTTTGTCTACAGTCTGACCGGGGGACAGCAGCGCCGTCCCCCGGTCATTTGCGCCCTTTCGGACCGGATGAGGAAAAAGGGTGGAAAAGCGCGGAGAACTGCGGTATAATACTGCGCTGTCCCACAGGACAGAAACCCAAAAGGAGGAGTTAAACAACATGAAGAAGCCGATTTCGATCCTGCTGGCGGCCTTCCTGCTTCTGGCCCTGGCCGCCTGCGGCGAAGCAAAGCCGGATGCCCAGCCTCCCGCCACGGAGGCCCCGGCGACGGAGGCGCCTGCCACGGAAGCCCCGGCGACGGAGACCCCCGCCCCGGAGCAGGAGCCCGCCCCCTGGACCCGGGAGGGCGTTTTCGGGGATGAAAACGAGAATATGCTCACCGTCACCTGGATGGAGGACGTGGACGAACCCGGCTGGTATGTGGGCTGCATGCTGGGCGAGGACTGGGAAGAAGATTCCTGGGGCGGCATGCTTCCCCAGGAGGGGAACAGCCTGAAGGGCGCCCTGCCCACCACCGGAAGCAGGGATCCCCTGACCGTTACCCTTACCGAAGAAGGAGCGGACGGCCTGATGCTGGAGGTGGAGGGCGGCGAGACCTATCACTTCACCCCCCGCGATATTCCCAAAGCGACGATCTTCGTCACCATCAATGTGGAGGGCCGGGGGAATATCGACTATGCCGAGGGGGAGGAAGCCCCGGAGATCGATCCGGAGTATCCCTTCCAGTCCGCGGTGATCAATCTGGCGGAGCCCAAGACCCATACCTTTGTGGCCTGGGCGAACCCCGGCAGCCGCTTCGTGAAATGGACGAAGAACGGAGAGGACTTCTCCGCGGACGCGCAGGTCACTGTGCTGCTGGAGGAGAGCGCGGATTACGTCGCCGTGTTTGAGGAGGATCCCGACTGGCAGGATCCCGTGCTGGCGCTTGCCGGGGATTACCAGTGCGGCAGAGCCCACGCCCAGGTGACAAGCTTCGGTGAGGGCCGGGCCTTCATCGTTGTCGAATGGGGGAGCAGCGCCTGGGAGCTGACCCGGTGGATCCTCGTGGGCGATCTGGATCCGGAGACCGGTACGATCCGGTATACCGACGGCACCAAGTCGAACCTCACCTATGACGACAGCGGCGAAGCGACGGAGGAAGAGACAGTGTATACCGACGGCACCGGTACTATCGTGTTTAACGGGGACGGGACCTTCACCTGGCATGAGGACCAGTCCGGGAACGGGGAGGACATGGTGTTTGAGCGCATCCCCGCCTCCGACATCGACTATCTTGCCTTGGTGAACAAGCTTAACCCCCTGCCCGAGGGCTGGGAGGAGGCCCTGGAGACCGTGACCATCACCAACTCCATGGGGGACGAGGTGGAGGTGGAGGCGAAGGCTTACGCCGCCTATGAGCTCCTGAAGGCCGACCTGGAGGAGAACGAAGGCATCTATCTGGAGCTGGATTCCGCCCGCCGCAGCGTGGCCGCCCAGCAGGACATCATGGACCGGTTCATCGAGAAATACGGCGCGGATTACGCCGCCAAGACGGTGGCTCAGCCCGGCTATTCCGAGCATCATACCGGCCTGGCCCTGGACCTCTATTTCCGGATCAAGGGCGAGGATGGCAGCTTCACCGACGTCTACTATAACGAGGACATGGAGAAGGAGGAGTACAAGGGGATCTGGGACGCCATCCATGCCAGGCTCCCCCGGTACGGCTTTATCCTGCGCTATCTGGAGGGAGAGGAGCATATCACGGGCTACCGGTACGAGCCCTGGCATATCCGCTATGTGGACAGCCCGGAAATCGCCGGGGAGATCATGGCCCAGCCCGGACTGACCCTGGAGGAGTTCCTGACGGGCGAGTCCGCTCCGGAGGTGGAGATCGGTCTTTCGTCCTCCGAGCTGTATACGCAGGAGGAACTGAAGGACGCCGTGCTGGCCATCAAGTGCGCCTTCGCCGCCTGGGAAGGCTGCGAGCTCCATGCCATCCGGTACGCCGGGGACGGGGTCAATAACGAAGACAACCTGGAATGGCTGAATTCCCTCAACGAGGGGGCGAATTACACCCAGATCGCCATGTTCTTCATGGATTTCCACACCGCTCCGGATGCCGGAGGCGCCTGGGAGCAGGATCATGACTATTTCGAATATCAGTGGTGGCTGGCCCGCTCCGAGGGCGGCGATTGGGAGATCCTCACCTGGGGGTATT
>JBGUZS010000056.1:0-4125 GCA_045223835.1 Oscillospiraceae bacterium
TTCCCTTGGGGGAAGGTGGCACGGCGCGTTCCCCGCAGCGCCGTGACGGATGAGGGACTCTCACCCCGCCGAGCGGACTGTTTCCCCTTTTGGAAACCGGGCGCAGATCGTTACGCTCTTTCTGGCGCACAGCGCCAGCGCCCGCTATGCGGGCCAGCCCTCATCGCGTCGTCGCAAATCTCACGGGCTGCGCATCCGCGGTTGCCGTAAGAGCCGCGAATGCTTGCTTGCGTTCGATTGCTCCTCCTCTCCAAACCGAAGCATCCGCTTCGCTTTGGGAACCGGAGGAGGGGGGACGGAAAACACTGCCGATCTACAGATAACCACCCTGAAAAGCAAACGACTATGGCCAAGCAGATTCAAAGTCGGCAAGCTGACGTTCAGCACCCGCTTGTTCCCCGCCGCGCCTTTGCCCCCTTCGCTTCAGCGCCCTGAGCACCGGGGGTGCAGGGGAACGCCCCTGCCGCGCTCTTTCCCCGGTTTCTCTCGCGCAAGAGAAACCGGGCCGCCGGAGGCAGCTGGGGAAAAGATGATTTGGTAAAGGCAGACGGCTGATCCCTTGGGTCCGATGCGAACAGGCCTGCAGGGGACGGGCTGAATCATACACCATTCTTGACGGGTCATTCGAGAGTATTCATCTTTCCCCTGAGGAAGCCAGGCACAGATCGTTACGCTCTTTCTGGCGCTCCGCGCCAGCGCCCGCCATGCGGGCCAACCCTCATCAGTCATCCGCCTTGCGGGAGACGGCGGCTGACAGCTTCCCCCCCGGGGAAGCCAGGGTGCTGGTCGTCCCTGCATGCGGTTTCTTCCAGCATGGCCCTTCGTCCCCCGTCCCTCTCATTCCCAGCCCCCATCTCCACACAGGAGGTATATTTCATGAAATCCCGTTTGATCGTCGCCGCCATCGGCATCCCTCTGCTGCTGGTGGTACTCTGCGTCCTTCCCCCTTTTGCCACGGCCGTTCTTTTCGCCGCCGTGTGCTGCATCGGGGTACACGAGCTGTTCCACGTCATGGGCCTTGGAGAGCGGAAGGCCGCAATGGCGCTGTGCATGGCGTCCGCCGTCCTGATCCAGGGAGCGGTCCTTCTCCTGTCCTTCTCCCTGATCCTGTTCCTTTTCCTGCCCTTTCTGCTCCTTCTGTTCCTCCTGTGGGTGGCATACTATGAAAAGGATCGGCCCTTCGGCGTCGAAGGGCTGGCGGGGGCGCTGTTCTCCGGCCTGCTGGTCCCCCTGGGGCTGGCGGCCATGACCGCTCTCCGCAATGGAGAAAACGGCCGCCTCCTGGTGCTGGCCCCCCTCTTCGTCACCTTCACCGGGGACAGCGGCGCCTACTTCGTGGGCCGGGCCATGGGGAAGCATAAGATGAGCCCCCGCACCAGCCCCAACAAGACCGTCGAGGGGCTGATCGGCGGCCTGATCGTCGCCGCCTTGGGTATGGTGATTTACGGGCTGATCCTCCGGGCCTTCGGCGTTCCGGCCAGCCTCTGGAAGCTCGCCCTGATCGGTCTCCTGTGCGGCTGCTGCGCCCAGCTGGGGGACCTGAGCTTCTCCCTCATCAAGCGGCAGTACGGGGCAAAGGACTACGGCCGTCTCCTGCCTGGCCACGGGGGCGCCTACGACCGGTTTGACAGCACCAGCTTCACCGCTCCGGCGGTGCTGCTGCTTTTCCTGCTTTTGGAGGTATTCTGATATGGCATTGACCATTCTGGGCAGCACCGGCTCCATCGGCCGGCAGGCCCTGGAGGTGGCGGAGGACCTGGGCCTCCCCGTCTGCGCCTTGGCGGCGGGGCGGAGCGCGGAGCTCCTGGAGGCCCAGGCGAGAAGATTCCGCCCCAAATACGCGGCGCTGGGGGACGAGGCGGCGGCAAAGGCGCTGCGCATCGCCCTGGCGGATACGGAAACGAAGGTCCTCTCCGGCCCGGAGGCCCTGACGGAGATCGCCGCCATGGAGGAAGCGGACACGGTCCTGGGGGCCATGTCCGGGGCGGCGGGGCTCCGGCCCGCCCTGGCGGCGGCGGAGGCGGGAAAACGCCTGGCCCTGGCCAACAAGGAGACCCTGGTGTGCGCGGGGCGCATCCTCCTGGCGGCGGTGGACCGCTGCGGGGCGGAGCTCATCCCCGTGGACAGTGAGCACAGCGCCATTTTCCAGTGCCTGAACGGCAATCCGGCGCCGAAGCGGATCCTCCTCACCGCCTCCGGCGGCCCCTTCCGGGAGCTTTCGGCGGAGGAGCTCCGGCATGTCACCCCGGCCCAGGCCCTGCGCCATCCCAACTGGAGCATGGGCCCCAAGGTGACGGTGGACAGCGCCACCCTGATGAATAAAGGCCTGGAGCTCATTGAAGCCATGCATCTTTTCCGGGTGCCTCCGGAAAAGATCCGGGTCCTGGTCCACCCCCAGAGCATCGTCCACAGCATGGTGGAGTTTGCGGACGGGGCCATCCTGGCCCAGCTGGGCAGCCCGGATATGCGCCTGCCCATTCAGCTGGCCCTCACCTGGCCGGAGCGCCTGCCCTCCATCGCGGCGCCCCTGGAGCTGACCCAGGCCCCGCCCCTCACCTTCCTGGAGCCGGATACGGACCGATTCCCCTGCCTGGCCATCGCCCGTCAGGCGGCGGAGAGCGAGGGGGCGGACTGCGCCGTGATGAACGCCGCCAACGAGGCGGCTGTGGCGGCGTTTTTGGAAAACAGGCTTTCCTTCCAGGGGATCCCGGAGCTGGTGCGGCGGGTGATGGACGCCCTCCCCGGCCTGCCCGGGGACAGTCTGGAAGCCGTGGAAGCGGCGGATTATCAAGCAAGGAGGTGCGCGGAGGCGTGTCTATCCTCTATATCCTGATCGGCATCCTTATGTTTGGGGTGCTCATCGCCGTGCACGAGCTGGGCCACTTCAGCGCCGCCAAGCTCTTCGGCATCAAGGTGAACGAGTACTCCATCGGTATGGGTCCCACCCTGTTCAAGCGGAAGAAGGGGGAGACGGAATACAGCCTCCGGGCCCTGCCCATCGGCGGCTTCTGCGCCATTGAGGGGGAGGACGGGGAGAGCGAGGATCCCCGGGCCTTCACCGCCAAGCCCCTTTGGCAGCGCCTGATCGTGCTGGCGGCGGGCTCCCTCATGAATTTCTTCATCGGCTTTCTCATCACCCTGCTCCTGTACCTCATCAGCTCCCTGGCGGGGAACTATGTGGTGGGGACCAGCACCCTCTCCGGCTTCATGGAGGGCTTCCCCCTGGAGGGGGAACAGGGGCTGATGGCGGGGGACCGGATCCTCTCCGTCAACGGCTGGGGCGTAAACAATCCCCGGGACCTGACCCTTTTCCTCTCCCTGGAGGGGGGAGACACGGTGGATCTGGTGATCCGCCGGGACGGGAAGAAGCTCGTCCTGGACGACCTGCCCCTGCAGAAGCGCACCTATGTGGATTCCGCCACGGGGGAGGAGGGCCAGTATTACGGCCTGTATTTCACCCAGACCGCCCTGACCCCCGGGGCCGCCCTGCGGGAGAGCTGGTATGACTGCCAGTACTATGTGCGGGTGGTGTGGGTCAGCCTCCGGTACCTGATCTCCGGGAAGGCGGGGGTAAAGGACCTCTCCGGCCCCGTGGGCATCGTGAAGGCCATGGGGGACGTGGGCTCCCAGGCGGCCACGGTGGGGGAAGGGCTGAGCAACGTCTTCGGCCTGGTGGCCTTCATCGCCGTCAACCTGGCGGTGATGAACCTCCTGCCCATCCCCGCGCTGGACGGGGGGCGGATCTTCTCCATGCTGGTCTTCGCCCTCATCTCCGTCATCCTCCGGCGCAAGCCGAATCCGAAGATCGAAAGCTATATCCATGCCGGGGGCCTGGTGCTCCTGCTGGGCCTCATGGCCTTTGTGATGTTCAACGATATCTATAAGCTCTTTTAAGTCAAATCGGACCCGCTGCGCTGTACGCGCGCGTCCCTGCGAGGGGCCCTCGCGCACGGAATGGAGCAAAGCGACGCGGCGATCCGTTCTCTCGTCCCCTTGGTCATGTTAAAAACATAAGGACGGGAGTTGCGGATTGCACAACCGGTGACCGATGTCACCGGTTTCGCAATGACCATTTTCGATGGTTTGGTACTTTGTCTACAGTCTGAAATGAAAGCTTTGCTTTCA
>JBGUZS010000057.1:0-8437 GCA_045223835.1 Oscillospiraceae bacterium
TCTCGCTGCGGCTCGGTCAGGCGCGGCTCTGACATGCCACCGGCATGTCATTCACTCCCGCGCCCCTGCTTCGCAGCCCTTGGGGGAAGGTGGCTCCGGCGTCTCACGGAAGCCGGAGACGGATGAGGGATACCCGTCTCTCCTCTGCGCTTCAGTTTACCCCGATATGGCCTGCAGCGGTGTCCCCATCGTAGATGGCCACGATATCGGAGCTGTTGACATAATATTTCCCCTTGGCGTTCCGCATGGTCTCCCAGTATCCCTGGGGCGGCTCATTCAGCCGGGCCCCCTCCCGGACCAGCAGCTCCCGCAGCTCCCTGCCGTCGATCTCCCGGGGAGCGATCCGGCGCTCTGCGGCCAGGGCGGCGGCATGGCCTGCGGCCTGGCCCATGCTCATGCTGGTGGCGATGACCCGGGTGGCGCCCAGGGCGTGGAATTCCGCGCTGTAGCACCGTCCGGCGGCCAGAAGGTTGTCAATGCCCACGGGAATCAGAGAGCGGTAGGGGATCTCCGCCCAGTCCCGGGGATCCGTGCGCAGCTCCATGCCCTCCGGGGCGACGAAGGGGTGCATCATATGGTCGTTTTCATCCTGGGAGGGACGGGCGACGGCGGAGCCCTCCGGGCCGGGAGCGTGGATATGCCGGATGGCGGTATGGAAGCCCGGGGTGGGCACATGGGTGTCGAACATCTCCGGCCAAAGGGCGATTCCGTCGTCGAACTTCCTTCCGGCGGCCAGGTCCATATCCCGGAGGACGTATTCCCCGATGATCCGGCGGGAATCCCGGATGCCGTTCATGGGGGCCAGGTTTTCCAACACCGCATGCTCGAAGCCGGGAACGTATTTCCGCAGGAAATCCACGAAGAGGAAGACCTTCCGGTGCTGATCCACGATCTGCCGGGTGAGGTCCAGAACGTCGTCGCAGCGGCAGTCGAAGGTATGGGTGGCGTCCAGGGTCACGTCCGTGCAGGTGAGGTCGGCGCCGCCGGGCACGGTGTACACCAGGTTGCCGGGGCTGAGGATCTCGTACAGATCCCCCTTCTCCAGGGCCTCGAACTCCTTGGAGACGATGAGGTTCCGATGCTTCCGCTGGTCCATGGTCTTCCGCCATTCCGCGTCCGCCTCCCGGAACTTCTTTTCGTTCACATAGGCCAGGCGGAAGCCCATGGTGACGGACTGGCTCAGGCCCAGGTATTCCGCGCTGCTGGTCTCCGTGGGGACCCCTGCGGCGAAGGCCAGATCCGCGTCCCCGGTGCAGTCGATGAACACCCGTCCCGTCACCTGCACCTTGCCGGATTTGCAGTAGACGATGACGGAGTTGATCCGCCCGTCCTGCACCGCGCAGTCGCACACATGGGCGCCGTATAGGATGCGGCAGCCCGCCGCCAGGAGCATCTGCTCCATCATCACCTTACCCGCCTCCGGGTCGATGGAGGGGAGGTGGGGCTTCATAAGGGCATAGCCCTTCTTCTCCATTCTCTGCAGGAATTCCAGGGCGTAGCCGTCCACGTATCCCGCCATGCCGGTGATATAGCCGTTGGTATACAGGCCCCCCAGGGACTCCCGCCATTCCAGCAGGATGACCCGCTTCCCGTCCCGGGCGGCCGCCAGCCCCGCGCAGAAACCCGCCGGGCCGCCGCCGCAGACCACCACGTCCGCGTCGAAGCGCTTGGAAACATTCAGCATTGTTCCGTTCCTCCCGTATAGATATATTTCTATTGTATCCTCTCCGGATGCATTTGTACAGCGGCGGGAGCTGACGCAGGCCAGGCGGGGGGAGGCGACCCCCGGTTTTGGGCCGCTTTCCGGCTGGATGAACGCCTGGAACCCTTGCGGGAATTTGGCTTATCCTGGGGTTTGCGGGTAAAAGCCCCTTTACAGAACCGGGCCTCTTCGCGTATTATAATAGGCGGTTTACCAGGCGCCGCTCCCGCTCTGACGGGAATGGGCGGAACGGAACGTCGGGCGCCGGACGAATGGATGGAGGATGAACAGGATGCTGGATATCTGCAAGACCCTGGAAAACGGAAAAGCCGTATTTGCGCTGGAGGGACGGCTGGATACCGTCACCGCGCCGGAGCTGGAGGCGGCGTTCAGGGAAACGCTGGAGGGCGTGACCGAGCTGACGCTGGATTTCGGGAAGCTGGAGTATATCTCCTCCGCGGGCCTCCGGGTGCTGCTTGCGGCGCAGAAACAGATGAACAAGCAGGGGAAGATGAAGCTCATCCATGTGGGGGAGACGATCATGGAGATCTTCGAGGTCACGGGTTTTTCGGATATCCTGACCATCGAATGAACGGAGGAAAAACGGAATGAACCGCAGCAAGATCCTTTCTTTCCTGCTGATTCTGACGATGCTGCTTTCCCTCTGCTCCGTCCCCGCCCTGGCGGAGAGTGAGACCGGGGAGGAGCTCCTCACCCGGGGGGAATTCATCGCCGCGGTGTTCCGGCGGTTCGGCGAGCCGGAGTCGGAGCCGGGCCCGGCTTGCTTTGACGATGTTTCCCCGGAGGGCAGCCTGGCGCCGGCGATCCGGTGGGCTGTGGATACCGGGCTCGTCAACGGCTACGGCAACGGGAGCTTCGGGCCGGATGATCCCGTGACCCGGGAGCAGCTGGCCGCCATGCTCTACCGCAGCGCCCAGGCGCTGGGGCAGGGCTTCAAGGGCGCATGGCTGTTCCCCCTGGATTACCCGGATGCCGCCCAGGTCTCCCCCTGGGCCGGCGAGGCCATGCACTGGGCCGTGATAAAGGAGATCCTTGCCGGAACGGATAAGGGGCTGGAGCCCCGGGGGCCGGTCAAAAAGGCGCAGCTGGACGACGTGCTGGAGCGCTGGCAGAGGGCGCTGCCCGTGGGCGTCCGGATCCTCCATGAGGAGGAATTCGGCGGCGCGTATCTCCTCCTGACCATCGAGGAATTCAACGCAATGGACTTCACCTATGGGGATAGTCTGGAGCTCCGGTTCTCCAACGGCTATGTGCTGGAGGATCTGCCCTATTATAACGGCTACTATACGGCGAACGGGGAGCCCCTCCTGGTGGCCTACCCCGGATATCCGTATATCAAGGCGGCGTTCAACAATGCGGGTGATCTGTTCGAGCTCGCCGGTCTCGGAGAGGACGACACGGCGACCATCGCCCTCCGGAAGCGGGGGGAGTACGCGGAGATCCAGTACGCCCGGGATATCCATTATTCGGATATCCGGGAGGACTATGAGAGCGACGGGATGTTCGCGAATTTCCGGAGCGTCCGGGCGGGGGATATCCGTGAGGGGATCCTCTGCCGCAGCGCGTCCCCCTGCGACAATCAGCATAACCGGGCGACCTATGTGGACGCGCTGCTGAAGGAAGCCGGCGTGGCCTTCATCCTGAACCTTTCGGATAACGAGCAGAAGATCCGGAGGTATCTGGAGGATCCGGATTTTGCCTGCCCCAATTTCCTCGCCCTGTATGAAGGCGGCAAGGTGGAGCCCATCGCCCTGAACATGAATTACGGTTCTGAAGAATTCAAGGCCAAGGTGGCGGGCGGCCTCGCCCGCATGGCGGAGGCCCAGGGCCCGTACCTGGTGCACTGCACGGAGGGAAAGGACCGGACGGGCTTCGTCTGCATGCTGCTGGAGGCCCTTTGCGGCGCGAGCTATGCGGAGATCGTTGAGGATTACACCATCACCTATTTCAACTACTACAGGATCACCGAGGAAACGGAAAAGACGCGCTATGACGTGATCGTGGAATGCGTGCTGGATCCCATGCTCCGCACCCTCTCCGGTGACGAGACAACCGACCTGCGCGCCATGGATCTGGCCGGATGCGCGGAGCAGTATCTCCTGGAGGGCGGGATGAGCCCGGAGCAGCTCGCGCTGCTGAAGGAAAGGCTGACGGGGGACTGATCCCCGGGGAACAGGGAAGAGGAGACGGAAGAATATGGAGAAAAAACAGATCACGATCCCCCTTTCGGGGCGGATCGATTCCAACAATGCCCCTCAGGCGGAGCGGGAGATCCTGGCGCAGCTGGGCCCGGAGCGGGATGCGGAGGTCGTCCTGGATGCGGAGAAGCTGGCGTATATCTCCAGCGCAGGCCTGCGGGTGATCCTGCATCTGAAGAAAACCAACCCCAGGCTGCGGATCATCAACGTCAGCTCCGAGGTCTATGAGATCCTGGAGATGACCGGGTTTACCGAGATGATGCCCGTGGAGAAGGCCTACAAGGTCGTCTCGGTGGAGGGCTGCGAGGTCATCGGCGAGGGCTTCAAGGGCAAGGTTTACCGGATCGACCAGGATACCGTGGTGAAGGTCTACAAGAATGCAGACGCCCTGGAGGAGATCCAGCATGAGCGGGAGGTGGCCCGCCTTGCGCTGATCCTGGGCGTCCCCACGGCCATCTCCTACGACGTGGTCCGGGTGGGGGACAGCTACGGCTCCATGTTCGAGCTGCTGGATGCCCGGAGCTTTGCCAAGATCCTGGCGGAGGAGCCGGAGCGCATGGATTGGTGCGTGAAGGAATATGTGGATTTCCTGAAAAAGGTCCACAGCATCGTGGTGCCCGAGGGGAAGCTGCCCTCCGTCAAGGCCCAGGCGCTCACCTTTGTCCGCCGGATGAAGGACAGTCTGCCCGAGGGCTACGGGGATAAGCTGGAGCGCCTGGTGCAGGAGATCCCGGAGAGCAGCCATATGGTCCACGGGGATTACCATACGAAGAACATCGTCCTCTCCGGAGGGGAGGTGCTGCTGATCGATATGGATACCCTGGCTGTGGGCGCGCCCATCTTTGAGCTGGAGCAGATGTATAATTCCTACCTCGGCTTCTCCGAGTATGACCCGCAGATCGTTCTGGATTTCCAGGGCTACGACCGGAAAACGGCGGAGGAATTCTGGAGGAAGAGCCTCCGGGCCTACCTGAACACCACGGACGACCGGAAGGCCGAAGCGGCGGAGGAGAGGATCCGCTGCATCTCCTATGCGGACCTGATCGACTGGAAGCGCCGGCATTCCGACCTGACCGGCGAGGCGGACAAAGCGACCCTGGCCCTGTGGATCCGGGAGCTGACCGAGCTTCTGGACAAGGTGGATTCCCTGGATCTGAGCCCGTTCCTGGAGCGGGAGCCGGAAGGGGATGAGCTGGAGATCGAAGCCGCGGACGAGAATCTGGGGCGGGTGCAGGCCTTTGTGGATTCCCGCCTGGAGGCCGTAAACTGCCCCATGAAGGCCATGATGCAGATCGGCGTGGCGGTGGAGGAGATCTTCGTGAACATTGCCCATTATGCCTATGCCCCGGATAAGGGCTGTGCCACGGTCCGGGTGGAGGTGAGCGAGGATCCGGTGACGGTGACCATCACCTTCATCGACCAGGGCATGCCCTATGATCCCCTGGCCCGCACCGATCCGGATATCACCCTCCCGGTGGGGGAGCGGGATGTGGGCGGCCTGGGCGTCTTCATGACGAAGAAGCTCATGGACGACGTGCTCTATGAGTACCGGGACGGGCAGAATATCCTGACCCTGAAAAAGAACCTGTGAGCGGGAAGCGCGGAGGACGGGATGGAGCGTAAGGGCGTCGACCTGCATATGCATACGGCGATTTCCGACGGGACGGACAGCCCGGAGGAGCTCCTCCTCCGGGTGAAGGAAGCCGGGATCGGCCTGTTTTCGGTCACGGATCACGACGCCCTTAAGGGAAGCCGGATCATCCCGGCGCTGCTTCAGCCGGGGGATCCCCGGTTCCTCACCGGGGTGGAATTCTCCTGCCGGGATGAACAGGGGAAATACCATATCCTGGGTTACGGCTATGACCCGGAGGCGGCGGCCATCCGGGAGGCGGTGGAATACGGGCACCGGCTCCGGCTGAAAAAGGTCGCGGCAAGGCTGGATTTTCTGAAGACGGAGTTCGGCTTCGGATTTCCCCGGGAGGAGATCGATGCCCTGATGGCCCTGGATAATCCGGGCAAGCCCCATATCGGGAATCTGATGGTAAAATATGGATATGTTGAGACGAAGGAGATCGGGATCCGGGAGTATCTGAACCGCCTGCGTCTCCCCAGCGAATACCTCCGCCCGGAGGACGCCATCCGGGGGATCCTGGGGGGCGGAGGCGTTCCCGTTCTGGCCCATCCCGCCTATGGGGATGGGGACCAGCTGATCCTGGGGGAGGAGATGGAGGCCCGCGTCCGCCGCCTGATGGACTATGGGCTGGAGGGGCTGGAGTGCTTCTATTCCGGCTTTACGGGGAAGCTCTGCCGGGAGATGCTGACCCTGGCGGAGCGGTATGGGCTGTATGTGACCTGCGGGAGCGACTACCACGGGAAAAACAAGCTGGTGGAGCTGGGGGATACCGGCCTGGAGGCTGATCGGGAATACCCGGAGGGCCTCCGGCGCTTTCTGGACGAGATGAAGAGCCATGAATATTCTGCAGTTTGACACCCGGGAGAAAAAACCGAACCTGTATCATTTGCTGCTTCCGGCTGCCGCAGCCGGGGCGGCAGTGCTCTTCCTGTCCCTGGGGGGAACGGAACGCCGGGCCGTTCCCATCTGCCTGGTCATGTCCGCCTTCTGCCTGACGGCGCTGGTCTCGCTTCTGTGGACCTGGCGGGAGCAGCTGCGGTATAACCCCTATTCCTATAACACGATCTATTATATGGGCTTCGCCCTGTTCGACCTCTTCGTGCTGGCGACGAACCTGTTCCTGGCGTACCGGATGCTCCGGTGGCCGGAGCAGTATCCGGCTCACGCGGTCCTGCATGCCCTGCTGGGCTCCGCGAAGCAATACATGCTCTTCTCTTCCCCCTTCATCCTGGTTTTTTCGGCGGCGATGGTGGTCTCCAACCTCTCCCTCATCCGGCATGAGGGGCAGCGGCTGGTGAACCTGCTGGGGATCATCCTGGCCTTCCTGCTGGTGGGCGGGCTGGTTTTCCTGTTCACCTTCGATTACGCCGTATCCGGCAGCCAGAGGGAGGTCATGATCCATGACCTGATCACCAACCTCTTTGCCGCCGTCTATCTCTATTTCGAATGCATGCTCCTGGGCATCATCATCGCGAACGCCCTGGTCATCCGCTACGAGCCGGAGCCGGATAAGGATTTCATCATCATCCTGGGCTGCGGTATCCGGAAGGACGGGACTCCGTCCCCCATCCTGCGGGGCAGGATCGACCGGGCGCTGGCCTTCGCGGAAAAGCAGCGGGAGGCGACCGGGAAGGCACCGATCTTCGTGACCTCCGGGGGCCGGGGGCCGGACGAGGTCTGTTCGGAAAGCGCCGCCATGAAGCGGTATCTGCTGGAGAAGGGCGTTCCGGAGGAGCGGATCCTGGAGGAGGACCGGTCCACCGATACCCTGGAGAACATGAAATTCTCCAAGGAGAAGATCTGGGCGGTGGATCCCCGGGGAAAGGTCGCCTTTTCCACCACGAATTACCATGTCTTCCGGGGCGGTCTCAAGGCCCGGCGGGTGAAGATGCGGGCGGTGGGCATGGGCGCAAGGACAAAGTGGTATTTCTGGCCCAATGCGGCGGTGCGGGAATTCGTGGGGCTGCTGACGGAGCATCGGGGAAAACAGGCCCTGATCCTGGGCAGCATGATCCTGTTCTATGTCGCGCTGACGTTTTTGGCCTACCGATGAATGGAGATAGGAAAAAGCGGAAACCATGGAGCTGAAAAGGAAGAGAAACGGATGAAACGAAATATTCTGCTGATCAATGCCTGCGTCCGGGAGGGCTCCCGGACCCTGCGCCTGGCCAGGCGGGTGCTGGCGCACCTGGAGGGAGAGGCGACGGAGCTCGACCTGGAGCGGGAGGCCCTTCGCCCCCTGACCGGGGAGACCCTTGCCGGGCGGGACGCCCTTCTGCGGTCCGGGGAGCTGGAAGATCCCGCCCTGCGCTATGCCCGGGCCTTTGCGGCGGCGGACGAGATCGTGATCGCCGCCCCCTATTGGGACCTGAGCTTTCCCGCCGCCGTGAAGACCTTCTTCGAGCAGGTGACCGTCACCGGGGTGACCTTCTCCTATGGGGAGGACGGGCGGCCCATGGGACACTGCCGGGCGAAGCGGCTGTTTTATGTGATGACCGCCGGCGGCCCGATCCTTCCGCCGAACCACGGCTTCGCCTATGTCCGGGATCTGGCGTCCATGTTTTACGGCATTCCCGAAGCCGTCCTGTTCTCCGCGGAGCTGCTGGATGTGGAGGGCGTGGATGCGGCGGGGATCCTGGCGGAGGCGGAGGCGCGGATCGAGGCGTATTTTGGCTGAATCCCGGAGGGGACCCGGCAGGAAAAGTTTCCAAAAAGCCTATTGACAGGGCAAAATGCCCGTGCTATAATCCAAACCAAATTTCACATGGCAAACCGTTGATGCGGAAGTAAAGACGATCATGCCCCTACAGAGAGCCCGCGCTGCTGAGAGTCGGGTGGGAAACAAGCCGTCATAATGGTCCGCGGAGGGCGCAGTGAAAGCTG
>JBGUZS010000058.1:0-25454 GCA_045223835.1 Oscillospiraceae bacterium
TGGAGACCAGCCGGCGAAGGTATAGCCTTCCTTCGTCGGGGCAGCCGGTGCCGTCACAGTCGCTCCGTAATCATACCTCGCATCCGCAATCGTGCTGCCCCCAGCCGTATTAAACTTGATCGTGTATTTGTTCGCCGTGCTGGTATACGTCGCCGTATAGGTGGCCTCGCCGGTCACGGACGTGATCGGCGGGTTCCAGCCGGCAAACGTGTAGGTGTACTGCGCATCAGCCGCCTTCGTCGCATCCGCGTGCGTCGGCGTCTCGCCGTACGCCACCATCGTGGTATCTATCACGCTGCCGTCCTCGTTCTTCCACGTGATGCTGTACGGGATCGGCGTCCACTGGGCATACAAAGCGGTATTCTCACTCAAGATGACGGAGCTCTTATCCGCATAGGCCGTTCCGCTTCCGTCTGCTTTCGTATTCCATCCGTCAAAGGTATAGCCTGTGCGGGTGAACCCGTTCTTCGGCAGCGTCGCTTCTTCGCCCATCGTCACGGGTTGGGCTTCCATCTCTCCGGTCCCGCCATTTGCGTTGAAGGTCACGGTCCCGGAAACGCGGACGGTTATGATCAGATTTCCGTTGACTTTCGTAATTCGGTATCCGTTTTCGATCCCGGTATCCGCAGGAAGTTTCAGGTTTTTATATGAGGCCGCTGGTTCAGCGGCAACACTCTCCAGCGTATATCCGGGCAGCGGGTTCACGACGAAATTGACCTGTCCTTCCCCGCTGCAGTCGATCAGGCCGGTATCGCTGTCGCGGGGGTGCGCCTCTGTGGCGTTCTGGACGCAAGGGCCGGTAATATCCTGAGTCTCATATACCGTGACGGACGCCCCGCCGGCGCAGGAAATGCCGACATGGATAAGCGCCTCATGGCAGACGGCGCATTCCCCATTCTGATAATCATGAGGGATCTTCGGCGTCTCATCGCCCACATAGCTGTCCCCGCAGTATTTGCAGGTATACGTGGTATAGCCTGCCGCAGTGCAGGTGGGCGGCGTCACCACCGCATCATAATCATGCTCGCAGACGTAATTCTCGTCATAATAATGGTCCCGGAACCACAGGGAGCGCGTGCGGATATAGGTCAGCAGATTCGCCGTATAGTTCGGCCAGTCGGTTTTGGAATCCGTTGTGGCCAGGTAGGTCTGTGCGTATTCCCCGGAGCCGAGCGTGGTGTTGGTCCTGTAATAATGGAGATTCTTACCTGAACTGGTACCGAGATCGTTGACCTTCCGGTGGTTCATCATGGCGGACGAGCTGATCTCGTTGATCATCGCCTGGGTCGCAGCCTCGATCCCATCGAAATCAGCCTTATACCTGTTGTACAGGCGGTAGACCTCGTCCATGAAGTCCTGGTGCTTGGAAATCGTCTTATATACGGAGGTCTTATACTCCGTGATGTTCTGAATAAAGTCTCCCTGCGCGCTTCTGCGGTCGCCGTTTCTGCGGTCATCCGCCTTGCCCAGCGAACTGTTCTGATACACTGCGCCCAACGCATTATCCAGATCCCACAAGGGACCGGCAAAGAGCTTGTCGTCATCGGTCATCCCATTCCGGTAGTACAGGATGCTGCCGGCGCAGACATCGTAGCTCTTGACGTACTCGTGCATCAGGTACATCTTGGCGAAGCTTTCGATATCGATGTAGTCCGTATAATACTTGCCCTTGGAATTGCGTCCGGTGTCGGAACGGATGGCGTCCCAGGCGTCTTGAAGCCAGGGCTTGATCGTATTCTGCGCTACATAATCCAGGTTGGTGTCGCTCTCGTCCACGACGCCCTCGCTGTCTTTCAGCAGATTGTCGCCGATCTTCTTTACCGTGATCCGGTTATAGCAGGAGGACCAGCCGGAGGCTTCGTTCAACCCCTCCAGCTTGAACTGCGGATCGCCGCCGTTTTCAACTCCCTCCAGATAGTTGTCCTGCTCGATCATAAAGCCGTCTTTGGTCACAAAGGAGTCCGTTTTCGGCGTGATCATGTAGCAGCCCTGATACTCGCCGTTCATCCATACATCAGCGGAGGTGGTATCCTGACCGACGCCGATCTGATGGGCCAGCCAGAAACCGGAGCGGTTGCCCAGCAGACTGTGATCCAGGACCTCGGCCATGAAGGACCATTTTTTCGTCTTCTCCGAATCCACGCCCGGGAAGTTGATCTTGCTGCCCAGGGTGACATTGTAGGCCCGCTTATCATCGGAAGCCGCCCACGTCGCATTGCCTCGGCCCTTCATTTTGGTCAGCTCATAGTACGCCCCGTTGATATAGATACCTCCGACGCAGTATTTCTCATGGTCGGGGTCTCCATCCATTGCGGCGATGGTATGGGGCTGGGTCTCCCCTTCCTCGGTAAACGTCTCATCGATCTCAATAAAAACGCGCTGGACGTTGGGAGAGCCCTGGTAGGTGATGATATTATATGTCGTCGTCCGGTTTCCGTAGGTAAACCTGTATGCTTTTTGCGTATCAACCGGGGGTATGGGACAAGCTCCGCTTTCATAGACCGTATTGTCGACCGTCACCGACGCCCCGCCATCCCAGGAGAGAAGGCAGTTCGCCGGGTCGACGTCCCCGGGAAGGTAAACCTGGTATGTATATGTCGGATTATAGGTTGACCCGCCGGTCTTTGCCTTAAAGACGTCGATCTGGGCCGGGATCCCGTTTGTCTCCGAAGGAGCCACCCAGAGCTTCGTCGGGGCTGAGGCTGCCGCCGATGCCGTAAACGGCATCAGCTGCATCGCAAAGACAAGGATCAATGCGACGATCAGGATCTTTTTCATCACGCTTCCTCCTGTTTCTTCCTATTTGGGCGGACGGCCTGCCGGATCGATCATCCGGGCACGTATCTCCAATATAAACCCAATTATATGATAGACCCGCGGGTATTTCAATACTCTTGTCAAGGCGCCCGGTGTTGATCCAGTCCAGCGGGACGACTCATGTCGATCTTTAAAAAAGCAGAAATTTCGGGAGCGGAACATCCTCCGCTCCCGATTCATCCCTATTCCGTATTCCGGGCAGCGCCCGGTTCATTTCACCGCCGCCAGGCGTTCCCTGCGCCGCCGGCAGTCGTTTTCCAGGCTGCATCCGCCGCACTCCGTGCACCCCGGCTGTTTTCGGAAATCCAGGCCGTATTCCATCAGCAGGCCGCCCAGGTGCTCCCCCATCTCCAGCAGGTCCTCCGGCCTGCAGCGCTCCAGGCCGTGATAGACGCAGTCGTCCATGGGGCGGAAGGGCATGACGGTGGGAAATACCCCCTCGGAGGCGATCAGCTCACACTCCCGCATGATGTCCTCCTTGGGCTGGATCCCGCCGATGAGCACGCTGGAGACCATGCCCCAGCCGAACACCCTCACGGCCTCCCGGAATGCTGCGTGGTAATGCGCGTAGGAGATGCCGCTCTTCCCCGGGCAGATCTCCTTCCGCAGCTCCGGATCGGCCACCTCCAGGTTCATGATCGCCACGTTGACCCCGGCCGCCTTCATCTCCCCCAGCAGGTGCAGGTCGGAGGGCGGCGCGAATTCCACGGTGATGCTCACGTCGCTGAAGACCCGGATCTTCCGGGCCAGGTCGATCCAGTACCGGACCATCCGGTCCGGGTCTCCGTAGGTCCCGCCGCTGAAATTCAGGGCATAGTCCTTCGGCACCTGGGCCAGTAGCAGCTCCAGGGCCCGGCTCAGCTCCCCGGTATCCACGGGTTTTTCCGCCTCCGGCTGCAGGGAGCAGAAGCGGCATTTCAGCTCCGGGGTATCATAGCAGCAGTTCGTGCTGGGCCAGATATTGATGCAGGTGGGGCTGTGCAGCTGCGCAAGGTCGTCCAGGACGGTACCCGTCCGGGGAAGATTGGGGTAAAACCGGATGGGTTCATCCCAGCCGCCGCCCACAAGGCGGTAAGTCCCCTCCCGCTTGACGATCTGATAGGGGGAGCCCGCCGCAAACGCCTCCGATACGCTGACGTTGATGTTGGCGTCCCTCAGGCGGAAGTTCACCGCATGGACGTAACCCTTGTCAAAGAAGCGGGGGTACTCCGCCGCAAGCCGCTCCGCCGCTTCCCTTTCTACCTTCGCGCCGAGACACAGCAGCTCGGCCTTCAGCTGAATGATGTCCTTCTTCATCGCCGCTCCTTGTGTGAAAAGCATAACGCAGACCTCTTTCTTTCTCCGGCGCCGACCCGCCCCGGGGGAACCATGCCGGACAGGATGATGATAACATATTTTCCCTCCGCTGCACAATACCCTATCTGATTGGTTGGTTATTTTCAAGGTCCGCTGCTGTAATAACCGGGACTCCGGAGGAAGAGGCGCCCGCGGATCCCGTGCTCCCGGGCGCAGAGGCGCGTGAACCGGCAGAACAGAAATCCCCGGCGCATATGCGCCGGGGAGAGTCGTTTCCCAGAGAATCGTCCTGCTCGGATCACACGTCCACGCCGCCGTCCACACGGATCAGCTGGCCGTCCACGAAGGAGGAATCGGTAGTCGCCAGGAACAGGGCCACGGAGGCGATCTCGCTGCCCTCGCCCAGGCGACGCAGGCAGGTCCGGTCGACCATGGGCTGGAACACGTCCTCGCCGCCCACGGAGGCCAGCATGGCGGTCTTGATGGCGCCCGGGCAGATGCCGTTCACATGGATGTCGGGAGCCAGCTCGTTGGCCATGGCCTTGGTGAGGCCCACCATGGCGTGCTTGCTGGTGACGTAGGCCACGAAGCCCCAGTGGGCAGCCCAGCCCACGATGGAGGCCACGTTGATGATGTGGCCGTCGCCCTTCGCCTTCATGACGGGGGCCACCTTCTGGCTGAGCATCAGCGCGCTGGTGACGTTGATATAGATATCGTCCATGAATTCCTTCTCGGTGATGGTGGCGAACTGGGCCAGGGAAAGCATGCCGGCGTTGTTCATCAGCACGTCCACGGTACCGTAGGCCTCCATGGTCTTGTCAAAAACGGTCTGGGCAAAGGAGCTCTCGCTGGCGTCGGCGATGACGTAGATGGCCTCGCCGCCCTCGGCCTTGATCTTGTCCACCACGGCCTGCGCCCGCTCCGCATTGCGGCCGGTAACGACGACCTTGGCGCCTTCCTTGGCGAAGAGATACGCGGTCTCTCTGCCCATGCCGGAAGTGGAACCGGTGATGATGGCAACTTTTCCATCGAGCTTACCCATGATTTCATTTCCTCCTGTATTATTTTATTCTTTGCGGCGCTGGGTTTGCAGACGACGCCGCCTGTTTCCGATGATAACCTTAAGTAGAATACAGGAATCCATTGGAAAAAGCAACAGGCAAAATTCCGGTTTTTCCGGCCGGGAGAGGAATGAGAGTAGGCAAACTGCCCTTCCTTCTGGTACAATGGCGGCGAGGGGAGGCGCGGAAAAATGGAATTCATGCAGGATGACAGCGCTCTGATCTGCCGCCGGCTGGGAGAGACGCTGCGGCTGGAGGCCTGGGGACGGGACGCCCTGCGGGTACGGGCGACCATGGGGGAGGAATTCGATCCGGAGTCCTGGGCCTTGACGGAGACCCCTGAAGCGGCGGAAAGCCGCGTTGGAATCACCGAAGACGGGGCTTTCATCGCCTGCGGCAGCCTGCGGGCGGAGGTGAACGCCTCCGGCGTCATCTCCTTCTATCGGGAAGAAAAGCTCCTGCTCCGGGAGTTTTACCGGAATTACGAGGGGACTTATTCGAGGGAGAGCCGCTGTCTCAAACTGGTGAACCGGGAATGGAAGGGCATCATCGGGGGCAGTGAACACCGCCTCACGGTGCGCTTCGAGAGCTATGACGGAGAAAAGCTCTATGGCATGGGCCAGTATCAGCAGCCCGGGCTGGACCTGAAGGGCTGTGTGCTGGAGCTGGCCCAGCGGAACAGCCAGATCACCGTCCCCTTCCTGGTGAGCAGCCGGGGATACGGCTTCCTCTGGAACAACCCTGCGGTGGGAGAGGCGAAGTTCGCCAAAAACCGGACGGAGTGGACCGCCGCCGCCGTCCGGCAGATGGATTACTGGATCACCGCCGGGGATACTCCCCGGGAGCTCCTGGAGAAGTACACCGCCGTCACCGGTCGGGCTCCGGCCTTTCCGGATCATCTTCTCGGCCTCTGGCAGTGTAAGCTACGGTACCGCACCCAGGAGGAGGTGCTGGAGGTGGCCAGGAAATACCGGGATGAGGGCATCCCCCTGGACATGATCATCATCGACTATTTTCACTGGACCGTACAGGGGGACTGGAAATTCGACCCCCGATACTGGCCGGACCCGGCGGGGATGATCCGTGAGCTCCATGCCATGGGCGTCAAAGTGATGGTCTCTGTCTGGCCCAGCGTGGACCGGCGGAGCGAGAATTTCGCCCCCATGTGGGAAAAGGGGCTTCTCCTGCGCACGGAGCGGGGCGCCGCCCAGACCTACGACTACCAGGGGGACTGCGTCACGGCGGACCTGTTCCGGGAGGACACACGGGAGTATCTCTGGGCGGCGTGCAAGCGGAATTACCGGGACCTGGGGGTGGATTCCTTCTGGCTGGACAATGCCGAGCCGGATCTGGGGGTATATGACTTCGACCATTACCGCTATGCCAGAGGCAGCGCCCTGAGCTGCTCAGCCATGTACCCGCAGCTCTTCAGCCGGACCTTTTCCGAGCACATGGGCCCCGGGACGGTAAACTTGATCCGCTGCTGCTGGGCCGGGAGCCAGAAATACGGAAATGTGGTGTGGTCAGGGGACGTGCCCAGCACCTTCGAGGCCTTCCGGGATCAGCTCGCCGCCGGGCTGAACATGGGCCTGGCGGGCATCCCCTGGTGGACCACGGATATCGGCGGATTCATGACGGACGATGTGAAGGATCCCCTGTTTCGGCAGCTGCTGATCCGCTGGTTCTAGTTCGCCGTGTATTCCCCGGTACTGCGGATGCATGGGGATCGGGGCCCCCACGATATCCCGCCCATGGATGAGCTGGACCGGGGCGGCGGCTACCTCCCCACGGGGCAGCCCAACGAGCTCTGGAGCTACGGAGAGGAAGTCTACGCCATCCTCCGCCGGTGGATGGCGCGGCGGCTGAGCCTTCGGCCCTACCTGTGGGAGCTTTACCGGGAGGCGTCGGAGACCGGCGCGCCACTGCTGCGGACCATGTTCTTTGAATTTCCGGAGGATCCCCGGTGCTGGGAGGCGGAGGATCAGTACATGTTCGGCAGCCGGTACCTGGTGGCCCCCATTCTGGAGGCGGACGTCTTCTCCCGGGAGGTCTGGCTCCCCGCCGGGACCTGGACCCTGCTCTCCACCGGGGAGACTTATACCGGGGGGAAAACCGTCGTCGTCCCCGCTCCCCTGGAAGAAATGCCGGTATTTGAGAAGATTTGATTCCTCTTCCCCGTTGTGCTATGATGAGTCGAAATCATGAAGGGAGGTCCGGGATATGGCCGTCAGCCTGGTGAAGTGCGCTGAATGCGGCAGGGTCTTCGATCCCGTCGCCGAGCACTGTCTGCATGACCGGAACACCAATACCTATACCTGTGCTAAGTGCCTCGGTCAGGCTGTACCGCCCCGGTCCCGGAGCGTTTTCACCCCGCCCCCGGCGCAGGAGAACGGCAAGCCCAGGAGCAAAACCGGCTCCCGTCTCCGCATCGTCTTCGGCGTTCTCTTCCTCCTGGCCGCCTTCAACTCCATCGGGGATGGGAACGGCTCCTTCTTCACCTGCTTCGTCATCGGCGCCGGTCTGCTTATCTGGCAGTTCTGGCCCCGGATCAGGCAGCTCCTGCGGAAGAAGCAGACGGAGGTCCGGGTGCAGCGGCAGGCGGAAGCCCTTGCGGCCCGGGAAGCGAACCGGCAGAAGATCTGCTCCCATTGCGGCGCCGTCGGCTCCGGCACGGCATGCGAATACTGCGGCATGCCTTTTGATGAATGATCATCTCCGGGATCCCCGCGGGAGGGGTGGACGCCCTCCCGCGCGAGTCTTTTTCTTGGACAAATCCGGGCTTCCATGCTATAATAATTTGTTTTCAACCGCGTTTTCAGGAGGGGATGTAAATGCCGAATATCCGTACGGTGACGCCGGAGGAGCTGGCGAGGCAGCGGGAGATCATGGCGGAGACGGCGGAGCATAACGCCGCCCTGCCCGCGCCGCCCCTGGCCTTTGTGGATACCTACGGCTGCCAGCAGAACGAGGCGGACAGCGAACGCCTCCGGGGCATGCTCCGGGATATGGGCTGGGGCTTTACGGACCGGGAGGAGGAGGCGGACCTCATCCTCCTGAATACCTGCGCCGTCCGGGGCCATGCGGAGCTGCGGGTCCTGGGGAACGTGGGCGCCCTGAGCCATACCAAGCGGGCCAAGCCCGGCCAGCGCATCGCCCTCTGCGGCTGCATGGTGCAGCAGCCCCATATGCGGGAGAAGCTGAAGGCCTCCTATCCCTATGTGGATCTGGTCTTCGGTCCCCATGAGCTCTGGCGGCTTCCGGAGCTGCTGCAGAGGCTGTATGCCCCCCACCGGGGCCGGATCTACGATGCCCGGGAGATCGACGGGGAGCGGTACGAGGGCCTGCCGGTGCTCCATACCCCCGGGGTCCGGGCTTGGCTCCCCATCATGTACGGCTGCAACAACTTCTGCTCCTACTGCATCGTCCCCTATGTCCGGGGCCGGGAACGGAGCCGGGAGGCGGAGGAGGTGCTCCGGGAAGCCCGGGAGCTCATCGCCCAGGGCTTCAGGGAGATCTATCTCCTGGGGCAGAACGTGAATTCCTATGGGAAGGACCTGGGGAGCGAGCTGGATTTTTCCGATCTCCTGCGGGAGCTGAACGCCCTGGAGGGGGATTTCGTCCTCCGCTTCATGACCAGCCACCCTAAGGACGCCTCGGAGAAGCTTTTCGAGACCATGGCGGAATGCCCCAAGGTGGAGCGGCATATCCACCTTCCCTTCCAGGCGGGCTCCGACCGGGTGCTGAAGGCCATGAACCGGGGCTATACCGCCGAGGCCTACCGGCGGAAGGTGGAATACGCCCGCTCCCTCATGCCGGATATCGCCGTTACCAGCGATGTGATCGTGGGCTTCCCCGGGGAGACGGAGGAGGAATTCCGGGATACCCTGGCCCTGGTGGAGGAGATTCGCTTCGACATGCTCTTTACCTTTTTGTATTCCCCCCGGGTGGGCACCCCCGCCGCGGCCATGCCGGACCCCTTCGGCAAGGGGGAAACGCAGGCCCGCTTCGACGCGCTCCTGACCCTGCAGGAGGGGATCTCCCGGGAGACCCAGGCCGCCCACATCGGGAACGCCTACCGCATCCTGGTGGACGGAAAGGGGGATAAGCCCGGGCGGCTCACCGCCCGGAGCATCCACAACCGCCTCATCCATCTGGAGGGGCCGGAGGACCTGATCGGCACCTTCCAGGAGGCTCGGATCACCGCCGCCGCCACCTGGAACCTGACGGCGGAACCCCTGAAGGGAGAGTGGAACCATGGCTGAAGGCACCCCCATGATGAAGCAGTACCACCGGATCAAGGACAGTCTGCCGGACTGCATCCTCTTCTTCCGGCTGGGGGACTTCTATGAGATGTTCAACGAGGACGCGGTGACGGCGGCGAAGGAGCTGGACCTGGCCCTCACCACCCGGGACCGCACCCGCCCCGCGGAGGAGCAGACCCCCATGTGCGGCGTACCCTACCACGCCTATGAGACCTACGTGGCGAAGCTCCTGAGCAAGGGGTATAAGGTGGCCATCTGCGAGCAGATGGAGGACCCGGCCCTGGCCAAGGGCCTGGTGGACCGGGATGTGCTCCGGATCATCACCCCGGGCACGGTGATGGAGCAGTCCATGCTGGAGGAGAAGCGGGCCAACTATGTGAGCACCGTGTACCTGACGGAGGACAGCGGCGTATGCTGCTTTGCGGATATCTCCACCGGGGAATTCCTGGCCGCGGAATTCCGGGGGGAAAACGCCTCCGCCCACCTGGTGAACGAGCTGGTGCGCTATTCCCCCGCCGAGGTGCTGCTGAACGAAGCCGCCGCGGCGGACCGGGAGCTGCGCCTGCTGCTCACCAAGCGCCTCCGGTGCATGTGCCAGACCGGGGACGACTTCGGCACGGAGGAGAGCGACGCCTGGTTTAATACCCATTTCGGAGATACCCCGGTTGGGGCCGGGGTGCGGATCGCCGCGGGGGCCCTGCTGAGCTATCTCCACCGGACCCAGAAAACGGAGCTGGGCTACATCAGCGAGCTCACCTGCTATACGGACGGCCATTTCATGGAGCTGGACTGGCAGACCCGCCGGAATCTGGAGCTGACGGAGACCCTCCGGGACCGGGAGCGGAAGGGCAGCCTCCTTTGGGTACTGGATAAGACCCGCACCAGCATGGGCTCCCGTCTTCTCCGCTCCTGGCTGGAAAAGCCCCTCCTCTCCCCCGCCCTCATCAAGCGGCGGCTGAACGCCGTGTCCGAGCTGGTGGACGATACAGCCGCCCGGGGGGAGCTGCGGGAGGCCCTGGGGAAGGTGGAGGATATGGAGCGGCTCATCGGTCGGGTGGTGTACGGCAGCGCCAACAGCCGGGACCTGAGCGCCCTGGCCGCCTCCGCCGCCCTGCTGCCGGAGCTGAAGACCCTTCTGGAGCCCATGAAATGCAGCCTCCTGCGGAAGATCGGGGGAATGGACCCCTTGACGGAGCTGCGGGAGAAGGTCTCCGCCATGCTGGGGGACGACCTGCCTCTCACCGTGCGGGAGGGGGGGATGATCCGCCCGGGTTATGACCCGGAGGTGGACCGGCTGCGCAGCCTTTCGGAGAACGCCAAGGCCGCCGTGGCCGGGGTGGAGGCCGCGGAGCGGGAGCGCACGGGCATCCGGAAGCTGAAGATCGGGTACAACAAGGTCTTCGGCTATTATATCGAGATCCCCCGGAGCCAGAGCGAGGAGGTCCCGGAGCACTATATCCGGAAGCAGACCCTGGTGAACGGCGAGCGGTTCATCACCCAGGAGCTGAAGGAGCTGGAAAGCCAGCTCCTCACCGCCCACGACCGGCTCTGCGCCCTGGAATACAGCCTGTTCCGGGAGCTGATGGATTCCGTGGCCGCCCAGGCGCCCGTGATCCGGCAGACGGCGGAGGACGTGGCCGCCCTGGACGCCCTCTGCTCCCTGGGAGAGGTGGCGGCGAAGAACGATTACTGCATGCCGGAGGTGGACGTTTCCGGCGTGATCGATATCCGGGACGGACGCCATCCCGTGGTGGAGCAGACCCAGACGGAAGCCCTGTTCGTTCCCAACGATACCCGGCTGGATACGGCGAAGGAACGGGCCCTCATCCTCACGGGCCCCAATATGGCGGGCAAATCCACCTACCTGCGGCAGACGGCCCTCATCGTGCTCATGGCCCAGATCGGCTCCTTCGTCCCCGCCCGCAGCGCCCGCATCGGCATCACGGACCGGATCTTCACCCGCATCGGCGCCTCGGATGATCTGGCCGCCGGCCAATCCACCTTCATGGTGGAGATGACGGAGGTCTCCCAGATCCTGAAGAACGCCACCGCCGGAAGCCTGCTGATCCTGGATGAGATCGGCCGGGGCACCTCCACCTATGACGGCATGGCCATCGCCCGGGCGGTGCTGGAATACTGCGCCGATCCCCGGAAGCTGGGGGCCCGGACCATGTTCGCCACCCATTACCATGAGCTTACGGAGCTGGAGAAGACCCTGCCCGGGGTGGTGAACCTCTCCGCCGCGGTGAAAAAGCGGGGGGAGGATGTGGTCTTCCTCCGGCGCATCGTCCCCGGGGGGGCGGACCGGAGCTACGGCATCGAGGTGGCGAAGCTGGCGGGCGTCCCGGCGGAGGTGATCCGCCGGGCCCGGGTGGTGCTGAAGGAGCTGGAGCGCAGCGCCGTGAACGCCGCCCGGGACCTTTCCGGGATCCCGGAGGGCGCAGAGGAGGAGACGGAGCAGATGGGCCTGCCGGACCTGGGTGCGGAAAAGGCGCTGGATAAGCTCCGGGATACGGACCTGAACACCCTCACCCCCCTGGAGGCCATGAATCTGCTGTTCACCCTGAAAAAACTCCTGTCGGAGGGCGGCTGATATGGAAGAGAAGACGGCGAAAACGGAAAGGCAGCAGGAGCGGCAGCTTCGGCGGCACCGGTGGATCTGGAACCATCTGGGACTTCCCGTCCGGCTCCTGGTGTGGCTGCGGCATCGGCACGACTATGCTGCGGAGCCCGCCCCGGCCCTGGAGGGGCCCTATCTGGTGCTCCCCAACCATGCCAACGCCTATGACCAGTTCTTTGTGGCCCTGAGCTTTTTGAAACGGCATATGTACTTTGTGGCCAGTGAGCACGCCTTCCGGCAGAAGCCGGTGGGCTTCATCATGCGCAGCCTCCTGGCCCCCATCTCCCGGGTGAAGGGCAGCGCCGACGCCTCCGCCGTGCGGAGCATCCTCCGTACCCTGCGCCGGGGCGTCCCGGTATGCCTTTTTCCCGAGGGGAACCGGAGCTGGGACGGACGCTCCCAGCATCTCCACCCCGCCACGGGAAAGCTGCTGAAGCTGGCAAAGGTGCCGGTGGTCACCTACCGGATCACCGGCGGCTATCTGGCGGATCCCCGATGGGGACGCAGCATCCGCCGGGGCCCCATCCGGGGCGGCGTCGTGCGGGTCTATCAGCCCGAGGAGCTGGCCGGACTCAGCCCGGAGGAGATCACCCTCCTGGTGGAGCGGGACCTTTGGGTGGACAGCGGGGAAAACGCCCTCCCCTATCCCGGCAAACGCCTGGCGGACGGTCTGGAGGAGGCCCTGTTCCTCTGCCCAAAATGTGGGAGGGTCGGCGCCCTGCATGGCCGGGAGCGGGTTTTCTCCTGTGACTGCGGCCTCCGGGCGGAATACCGGGAGGACGGGCATCTCGGGGGGGATATCCCCTTCGCCGCCATTTCGGCGTGGGACGCCTGGCAGCAGGATCAGCTCCGGGAGCTGGGAAAAAGGCCGGATTTCTCCCTCTCCGACGAGGCTGCGGAGCTCCGGGAGCTGGGGGAAGGTCACCGGATCAGCGTTCTTGGCCGGGGCAGGCTCACCCTGGACCGGAAGGGGCTGGCGGTGGCCGGCGTCCTCCTGCCCCTGGACCATATGCAGGAGCCCTCCCTCTGCCATTTCGGCAGCCGGGAGACCATGATGTTCACCGCCCGGGGGAAAACCTATGAGTTGCTCTTCCCCCGGCCGAAAAAGATTCAGCCTCCCAGCATCCGCAAGTATCAGCTCCTGCTTCTGGACCTGCTGGAGGAGCGCCGGGACGCCGGGGAGGACCGGGCATGCTGAAGCGCGTCCAGTATAACGCCCCGGTGACCCTCACCTTCGCCCTCCTCTCTCTGGGGGCCCTGATCCTGAGCCGGGTGGACGGAGGCTGGGCAAACGCCCGCCTGTTCAGCGTATATCGCTGCGCCTGGGGGGACCTGCTGGCCCTGCCCCGGCTCTTCCTCCATGTGCTGGGCCACGCCAATTACAGCCATTATCTGAATAACATGCTCCTGATCCTGGCCCTGGGGCCGGGCCTGGAGGATAAATACGGCAGCCGATCCCTCTTCCTGTGCATCCTCATCACCGCCTTCGTCACCGGCGTCGCCCAGATGCTCCTCTTCCCCGGCACGGCGGTGCTGGGGGCCAGCGGCATCGCCTTCATGATGATCGTCCTCTCCTCCATGGCGGGGATGCGGGAGGGACGGATCCCCCTCACCACCCTGGTCATTCTGGTGATCTACCTGGGGGGCGAGGTGATGAACGGTCTCTTTCGGAAGGACAACGTCTCCCAGTTGAGCCATATCCTGGGCGGCCTCTGCGGCGGAGAATTCGGCTTCCTCCTTCCCCGGGGGAAGCTGAGGTAAAGTATCGGAAAACAGAGATCGGGGGAACAGCGGTTCGCTGTTCCCCCGTCCTTTTGTATTGCGTCAGTCCTCCAGCAGCTCCTCCAGGATCTCCGTCGCCGCGGCGGCAAAGCCGGGGCAGCGGTTCGGGATACGGTCGGCGGCAAGCATCTTTCCTTCCGGTGTGGATACGTCCGCCTCCAGCAGCTCCCGGCACCGAAGGCCGCCCAGTCTCTCCCGGAAGCGCCGCTCATATTCCTGGGCCTTCCGGTTCATCAGATCCTTTCCCACGGCGTCCCCTTCCTGGCACCAGCCGTATTTCAGGCCAAGGGCCATGAGGCCGCCGGTGACGCAGCCGCACATATCCCCCTGGTGCATACCGCCGCCGAAGCCCGCGGCGATCTTCAGGGCCGTCTCCTCATCCAGGTCCAGCTCCTCCGCAAAGGCGCTGAACACGGTCTGGGCGCAGTCAAAGCCCTGGTCGAACAATCTGTACCTCGCTTCTTCCTCCGTTATGGCTGCCATTGATCTTCCTCCATATCCAGGATCCCGATCACCAGTCCCTGCTGGGCAAGGAGATCCCCATAATAGACTTCGCTGAACTGCTCCAGGAGCCCCTCGTTCACGCAGACGGAATGGGGCACCAGCCAGCGCTCCTGCCCCTCCGGCGCATCCAGGGGCGTACATTCCCGATTCGTGCGGATGGTCTCCGGCACCTCCCCGTAGACGAAGCAGACGCTGTAGTAGGCGTCCGCCGCCTCCAGTCGGGAATAGATGGCATAGCCGGGGAGAGACTCGGCGGAGTAGAGGGAGTTGCTCTGCATCATGTTCTCCCCTGCGTCGGACGCGGCGCCGGGAATGGCGCCGAAGCCGCCTGACCAGTCCTCCTTCGCCTCAACCGTCCCGGCGGCCTTCCCCGGGAAGCCTCTGTAATCCCCTTCCGTCGGAGCCGCGTCAGCCATGGCGTCGGGCTCCTCCCCGCTCTCGGCCTCGGCGTCCCCCCTTTCGGTCTGGGCCAGAGGCTCCTTCGTAGCCGCGGCGGCGCCGGACAGGGCGCACATATACTTCTCCTCCTGGGCCGGCGCGCCGGCAGGGGATTTCACGTCGGCCTGGGCCTCCATGCTCCGGACGGCCATGGGCGCGGCGGCGGATTTGTTTCCGCCGCTCCAGGGAACCAGCTTCACCACGCCGAACAGCGCCAGGCAGAGCACCGCGGCGATGGCGGTGAAGCGCCAGCGCCTCAGGCTGAAGCCCTTTCCCTCCTTTTCCCGCTCGAACAGGAACCGGGTACCCTCCGCCAGCTGTTCCGGCGGCTGGACCGTGTCCTCCCGCATGACCTGAGCCATGCTCCGGAGCAGAGCCATAGCGGCCCGGCAGTCCTCGCACTCCGCCAGATGCTCCTCCAGCGCTTCTTCCTCCTCCGGGGAGAGCTCCCCGTCCAGAGATGCGCTGATCTGTTCCATCCATTTGCTGCATTCGGCCACTTGACTCACCCCCTTCTTCCCTTTTTCCGATTGTTGGACGAAGGGACGGGGTCAAATGTTCCCTGATCCAGCAAAAGATTTGCGAGCCTTTCTCTGGCCCGGAAGATGCGGGACTTCACCGTGCCCAGCTCCAGGTCCATGGCGGCTCCGATCTCCTCGTAGCTCAGGCCGTTCACATCCCGGAGGACGAGGATGAGCCTCTGCTCCTCCGGCAGCTTTTCCAGACATGCCCATACCGCCCGGCGGTTCTCCTCCCGCTCCAGGATGGCCTGGGGCTCTACCCCCAGATCCGGCACCTCCAGGGGGCGGCCGTCCTCCCCCGGATCATCCAGGGAGACGATCTTCTCCCGCTGCCGCCGCTTGTTCTTCCGCAGCAGGTCGATGCTCAGGTTGGAGGCGATGCGGTAGAGCCAGCTCCCCAGGCTGCAGTCCCCCCGGTATTTCCCCAGGGTCCGCCAGGCCTTCAAGAAGGTCTCCTGGGAGATGTCCATGGCGTCCTCCGGATCGCCGGTCATGCGCAGGGCAAGGTTGTACACCCTGGTCTGATGCTCCCGAACCAGGGTCTCAAAGGCGTCCCCGTCGCCTGCGCGGATCTCCCGGACAAGCCGGGTTTCCTCTTCTCGTGTCAATGGTAAACCTCTCTATAGCTCCCGGCAGATGAGGTCGATCACCGCCTCCACATCCGCCGGCACTGTCACCCGGCTGATCTTCTCCCGGGCATACCCGGCATAGGGTACGCCCCGGAGATACCAGCTGAGATACTTTCTTGCTTCCAGACAGGCGATCTTCTCGCCCTTATCCTCCAGGGCCAGGAGGAATTGCCGCCGGGCGACGGCCATCCGCTCCCTCACCCCGGGCATGGGCGGCGCTTTCTCCCCCCGGAGAACGGCGGCTCCCCGGGAAAAGATCCAGGGGTTTCCCATGGCTCCCCGCCCGATCATGGCCAGGTCCGCTCCGGTATACTTCAGGATATGCGCCGCGTCCTCCGGCTCAAAAACGTCCCCGTTGGCGATCACGGGGATATCCACCGCCCGCTTCACCTCCCGGATAATGTCCCAGTCGGCGCGGCCGGAATACATCTGGGCCCGGGTACGGCCATGCACGCACACGGCGGCGGCCCCCTCCTCCCGGGCGATGCGGGCCAGCTCCACGGCGCAGACGCTGCCGTTATCCCACCCCTTGCGGAGCTTCACGGTCACGGGCACGTCGGCGGCCTTCACCGCCGCGGCGATGATCCGCCCCGCCAGGGGCAGGTCCCGCATGAGGGCGCAGCCCTCCCCGTTGCGCACGATCTTCCCTGTGGGGCAGCCCATGTTCAGATCCAGGTAATCACAGCCGCTGAGCTCCCGGGCCTTCGGCGCCGCCCGGGCGATCACCTCCGGGTCCTTGCCGAAGAGCTGCACCCCGTATAGCCCGGGAACGCGCTCCCTCCGGAGCAGGGCCTTCGTCTTCCCATCCTGGTACTCCAGGGCCTGGGCGGAGACCATCTCGCTCACCGCCCCGGCGGCGCCCAGCTCCCGGCATACGCTGCGGAAGGCCAGATCCGTCACCCCCGCCATGGGGGCCAGGATGAGCCTGCCCGGCACCGGCAGGCCGCCGATGCTCACCATACCAGGTCCAGGCCCACCGGGCAATGGTCGGAGCCGGCGATCTCGCTGCATATGTACGCCTTGTCGATATTCTCCCGGAGCCGGTCCGAGGCGAGGAAATAGTCGATGCGCCAGCCGATGTTCCGCTCCCTGGCCCGGGTGCGGTAGGACCACCAGGAATAGGCGCCGGACAGCTCCGGATGCAGGGCCCGGAAAGTATCCGTGAAGCCGCTTCCCAGCAGCCTCGTCATCTTCCCCCGCTCCTCGTCGGAGAAGCCGGGATTCATGCGGTTCGTCTCGGGATTTGCCAGGTCGATGGGCTCATGGGCCACGTTCAGGTCCCCGCATACCACCACGGGCTTCTCCGCATCCAGTCCCATGAGGTATTCCCGGAAACAGTCCTCCCAGTCCATGCGGTAGTCCAGCCGCCGCAGGCCGTCCTGGGCATTGGGGGTATACACCGTCACCAGGAAGAAGCCGGGAAACTCCAGGGTGATGAGCCGCCCCTCCTCGTCATGCCGGGGGATATCCATCCCCAGGCGGACGGACAGGGGTTCCTCCTTGGTGAATACGGCGGTGCCGGAGTACCCCTTCTTCGCCGCGTAGTTCCAGTACTGATGATGGCCGGGGGTATCCATTTCGATCTGTCCCGCCTGGAGCTTCGTCTCCTGCAGGCAGAGGATATCCGGATCCAGCCCCCGGAAGAAATCCATGAAGCCCTTGTTCATGCAGGCCCGCAGGCCGTTTACGTTCCAGGAGATGAGTCTCATTTCACCCTCGCTGTCAGCCGGCAGATGGGTTTCCCCTCGCCGTAGAATTTCTTTTCGTAATCCGTCATGATCCCCACGGGACCGTTTGCATGAAGGTCCCGGGTGACCTCCGATACCTGCCAGCCGCAGGCGAGGAGCTGTTCCTCGGACCAGTCGAAAAGGTCCCGGTTATCCGTCTTGAACCAGATCTCCCCCTCCGGCTTCAGGATCTGCCGGTACAGGGCCAGAAAGCCCGGCGCGGTGAGCCGCCGCTTGAACTGCTTCTTCTTCGGCCAGGGATCGCAGAAGTTGATGTAGATCCGGTCCGCCTCCCCCGCGTCGAAGAGCTCCGGCAGACGGGCGGCGTCCGCGTCCAGGAAGCGGACGTTCCCCAGCCCCATTTCGCAGGCTCGCTCCATGGCCACCACCATGGCGTCCGGCACCCGCTCCACCGCGGCGAAGAGGGCCTCCGGCTCCGCCTGGGCGGAGGCGCAGGTGAAGCTCCCCTTCCCGCAGCCCAGCTCCAGATACAGGCGGCTGCAGGCGGGGAAACCCTCCAGCCAGCGGCCCCGGAGCTTCTCCGGTTCGGGCTCCAGCACCGCCGAAGCCTTTTCCATCCGGGGGATCAGGTTGGGCTTTTTCCGCATGCGCATGGCTTCGCCCTCCTCAGTGCAGCCGCTTCCGCAGGCGGCTCCAGGTGACGGCGAACAGCAGCAGGCAGAGGACCTGAGGAATGACGCCGGTACAGAGGTACATGGCGGAGTAATCGTCGATCCGGGCGTTCAGGATCATGCCGCCGATCAGCGGGCCGATGAAGTAGCCCAGGTCCATGCCGAAGAACTGGGTATTGCTGGCAACGCCCCGGCGCTCCGGCTCCACAGAGCGGATGCACAGGGTCTGGATGGAGGGGTTCGCCGCCCCGAAGCCGATGGCGGCCAGCACCGCCCCCAGGAGCATCGTGCCCAGGTTCCGCCCCAGAGCCACGACCACATAGCTCAGGGCAAAGATGATCAGACTGGGGATCAGCACCTTTTCCATGGAGACCCGGTCCGCCAGCTTCCCGAAGAAGGGGCGGGCCGCCAGGAGGACGAGGGCGTATACCGTGAAGAAAATGGCGATATTGGGGATGCCCAGGGTCTTGGCATAGGGCACCATGTACACGTTATACATGGTGCTGGACATGCTGACGAGGCCCATCATCACCGTGGGCAGCAGGGCCTCCTTCGCCACGATGTTCTTGTACCAGGCCCCCAGGGCGCTGCGCTCCGGCCGACCCGGATCCGGCATGAGGAGGGTGGGGATGATGGCCAGGAGCATGAAGAGGGCGGCCAGGAGAAACACGGCGGTATAGCCCGCCGCCTCATCCCACCGGTTCACTGCCCAGTCCCGCAGGGAGATGCCCAGACCGGGGCCCAGGGCCATGGCCAGGGCCGCCCCCGCCCCATAGAGGCCCACGGCGGAGCCCAGCTTTTCCCGGGGGACGCTGTCGCTGGCGATGGTGAGGCCCAGGGAGCCCACGAAGGCGAACTGGAGCCCATGGAGGATGCGGGCCAGGATGAACACGCCCACGCTCCCCGCCACGGCGTAGATCAGGTTGGTGACCACCCCCGCGGCATAGACCCAGATCATGAGCTTCCGCTTGTTCACCATGGTAATGGTGGGGCCGGAAATGGGCCGGGCGGCGCAGGCTACGCCGAAATACAGGCCGGAGATGGTGCCCACCAGCACGGCGCTGGCCCCAAGGAAGGTGGCGTAGGTCGAGATGAGGCTGTTCACGCAGTGCTGAGAAAAGCAGAGGAAGAGGTTCGCCTGCAAGGCGCAGATATATCCCCGTGTCCAGATGGTCGCTTTCTTGGTTTCCGTCTTATCCATGTTCGGCCCCCCGCAGGCCGGAGCGGATCCGGCCCAGTGTTCTGTATCTCAGTAATTTATCATGGGGATACTCATCCGTCAAGTTTTCCGGAGGGCAAAACTCCCGCCTTGTGCGCCGCCCCGCAGCATGGTATAGTGTAGGACATGGAAAAAACAGCGGCAGAGAATGGAGGAACGCCCATGCGCATCGTGATCCTGGATGGGGATACCCTGGGTCCCCGGCTGGACCTGAGCCCCCTGGAGTCCCTGGGGGAGACGGAGTATTACGCCGCCACCGCCCCGGAGGAGATCCCGGAGCGGCTGAGGGAGGCGGACGTGGCCCTGGTGAACAAGCTGCGTCTCGGCCCCCGGAACCTGGCGGGAAACGGCAGGCTGAAGCTCATCTGCATCGCCGCCACGGGGTACGACAATATCGATACCGCCTGGTGCCGGGAAAACGGCATCGCGGTGTGCAACGTGGCGGGGTATTCCACGGACTCCGTCGCCCAGCTCACCGCCGCCATGGCCCTGTACCTTACGGAGCATCTGGGGACCTATACCGCCGCGGTGCGCTCCGGGCGGTATTCCCGGGGGACCACCGCCAACATCCTCTCCCCCGTGTACCATGAGCTCCGGGGCATGACCTGGGGCGTGGCGGGCTACGGCCGCATCGGCCGCCGGGTGGCGGAGATCGCCCGGGTCCTGGGCTGCCGGGTGATCTGCTGGCGGGCCCATCCGGAGCCGGAGGATCCCTATGTGCCCCTGGAGGAGCTTTGCCGGCAATCGGATATCCTCTCCGTGCATCTGCCCCTGAGCGAAGCCACCCGGGGGCTGTTCAGCCGGGAGTTGATCGCCTTATGTAAACCGAGCTGTCTCTTCATCAATGTGGCCCGGGGGGCGGTGGCGGACGAGGCCGCCCTGGCGGAGGCCCTGACGGCGGGCCGGTTGGGGGGCCTGGGGATCGATGTATACAGCGCTGAGCCCTTCCCGGAAACCCATCCCTTCTACGCCATCCGGGAGCGGGAGGATGTGTGCTTCACCCCCCATATGGCCTGGGGCGGTCTGGAGACCCGGCAGCGGTGCATCCGGGAAATCGGGGAGAATATCGCCGCCTTCCTGCAGGGGGAGCGGCGGAATCGGGTAGACTGAGGAGGGAGATTCGCCATGCGCTGGCTGGAGGTTTGCGTGGAGGCGGGAGATCGGGGAACGGAAAAGCTCTGCGCCTTTCTGGAGGAACTGGGGGTCTCGGGTCTGGTGGTGGAGGACGAGGCGGACCTGCAGGAATTCATGGAAAAGGACACCCAGTATTGGGATTATATCGATGAGGACTTCGTGGTCTCCCGCCGGGGGCTCTGCCGGGTGAAGTTCTATCTGCCCGAGGATGAGGAGGGGCGGAAGATCCTCCTGGCGCTCCGGGAGGCCCTGGAAAAGGCGGGGTACCCCGCCCCCGTCACCGCCTCCCTGCGGGACGAGGACTGGGAAAACAACTGGAAGCAGTATTACCGCCCCATTGCCGTGGGAAAGCGGCTCCTGATCGTCCCGGAGTGGGAGGCGGTGCCGGAGTCCGGCGGCCGGCTTCCCCTGCGGCTGAATCCCGGGCTGATCTTCGGCACCGGAGCTCACCCCAGCACCCGCATGTGCCTGGAGGCGGCGGAGGCGCTCGCCCCCGCCGCGGATGCGGTGCTGGACCTGGGCTGCGGCAGCGGCATCCTCTCCATCGCCGCCCTGGTGCTGGGGGCGAAGACCGCCCTGGGCTGCGATATCGACCCCAAGGCCCCGGAGATCGCCCGGATGAACGCCGCCCTGAACGGCGTGGAGGACCGGCTGGAGGTACTGGCGGGGGACGCCCTTTCGGACTATGCCCTGCGCAGCCGCATCGGGCTCCGGCGGTATCCCCTCATCTTTCTGAATATCGTGGCGGACGTGATCATCGCCCTGAGCCGGGACGCCGCCCGGTGGCTGGAGCCCGGGGGCAGCCTCATCTGCTCCGGCATCATCGACGGGCGGGAAAAGGAAGTTCAGGCCGCCCTGGAGGCCGCCGGACTCACCATCACCGCCCACCGGCAGGAGGAAAACTGGCACAGCTATACGGCGAAGGGAGGCCGGTGAACATGGAGCTCACCCTCTGCGTCCCCTGCCTCTTCGGCCTGGAGGGGCTGGCGGCGGACGAACTGAAATACATGGGCTGCCGGAACGTGCGCAGCGAAACGGGGCGGGTCCTCTTTGACGGGGACGAGCGGGATCTGGTGCGGGCAAATCTGTGGCTCCGCACCGGGGAGCGGGTCTATGTCCTGCTGGGGGAATTCCCCGCCCCCACCTTCGACGCCCTCTTTGAGGGGACGAAGGCCCTGGAATGGGAAAAGCTCATCGACTACCGGGCCCAGTTTCCGGTGAAGGGCTCCAGCCTGGACAGCGCCCTGAAATCCATTCCAGACTGTCAGCGCATCGTGAAAAAGGCGGCGGCTGCCCGGCTGGGAAACGCCTACCGGGCGGAACGGCTGCCGGAAACCGGCTCCATCTGCCCCATCCGCTTTTCCCTGCTGAAGGACCGGGCCTCCCTGTATCTGGATACCAGCGGCATCAGCCTCCACAAGCGGGGCTGGCGGCAGAACGCCAATCTGGCCCCCCTGCGGGAGACCCTGGCGGCGGCCATGGTGAAGCTCAGCCGCTTCAAGGGGAAGGAAACGGTGCTGGATCCCTTCTGCGGCTCCGGCACCATTGCCATCGAGGCCGCCCTGGCCGCCCGGAACAGGGCCCCGGGGCTGAACCGGAGCTTCATTGCGGAGAAATGGGTCTCCATTCCGGAAAAGCTCTGGGAGGAGGAGCGGGAGGCCGCCCGGAGCCGGGAGTATCCCGGCCCCTACCGGATCCTCGCCGGGGATATCGACCCCGCCGCCCTGGAGATCGCCAAGCGCAACGCAGACCTGGCGGGGGTGGCGGAGGATATCACCTTCTTTCAGGCGGACGCCCTGGAGCGGGCGCTGCCGGAGGGGCCGGGGATCCTGCTGACCAATCCCCCCTACGGAGACCGGCTCCTGGACGCCGCCCAGGCGGAGGCCCTGTACCGGGGCATGGGCCGGGCCTGGCGGGGGGCAAAGGACTGGCGTTTCTACGTCCTCACCTCCAGCCTGGATTTCGAAAAGAGCTTCGGTCGGCGCTCGGCAAAGCGCCGGAAGCTGTACAACGGCTCCATCCCCTGTCAGCTGTATATGTATTTCTGATTTAAGACTGGAGAAATCCGGAGAAATTTGAAGCAATTCTCTCATTCAGCTTGAATTTCCAAGGAATTTGCATCTATTCCTTGGATTTTCTGAAATTTTCTCCGAATTTTCTCTAATTTATGCTTGCACAATGGGTATACTTGGGTTATTATATATTGCGTTAGCACTCAGGTCGAGTGAGTGCTAACACCACAAAACTAAAGCGCATCTTACGCATATGGAGGTATATACCATGAAGCTCATCCCTTTGTCTGATCGCGTGATCGTGAAGCAGGTGGACGCGGAGGAGACCACCAAGGCCGGCATCATCCTCACCAGCGCCGCCCAGGAAAAGCCCCAGATCTTTGAAGTCATCGCCGTCGGCCCCGGCGGCCTGGTGGACGGCAATGAGGTCGAGATGACCGTGGAGCCCGGCGATAAGGTCATCACCGGCAAGTACAGCGGCACCCAGGTCAAGGTAGACGGCGTGGAATACACCATCGTGCGGCAGAACGATATTCTGGCCGTGGTGGAAGACTAACAGGAGGTAGAGAACAATGGCGAAAAAGCTGACTTACGGTGAGGATGCCCGGCGCGCTCTGGAGCGCGGCGTAGATCATCTTGCCGATACCGTTAAGATCACCCTGGGCCCCAAGGGCCGGAACGTGGTCCTGGAAAAGAAATACGGCTCCCCCCTCATCACCAATGACGGCGTGACCATCGCCAAGGAGATCGAGCTGGAGGACCCCTTTGAGAATATGGGCGCCTACCTGGTGCGGGAAGTGGCCACCAAGACCAACGATGTGGCCGGCGACGGCACCACCTCCGCCACCCTGCTGGCCCAGAACATCGTCAAGGAAGGCCTGAAGAACATCGCCGCCGGCGCCAACCCCATGGTCATGCGCCGGGGCATCCAGAAGGCCGTGGACGCGGCGGTGGAGAGCATCAAGGGCGCTGCCCACAATGTCAGCGGCACCGAGGATATCACCCGGGTCGGCACCATCTCCTCCGGCGATCCCTTCATCGGCAAGCTCATTGCCGAGGCCATGGAGAAGGTGGGCCAGAACGGCGTCATCACCGTGGAGGAGAGCAAGACCGCCGAGACCTACAGCGAAATCGTGGAAGGCATGCAGTTCGACCGCGGCTATATCACCCCCTATATGGTGACGGACGCGGATAAGATGGAGTGCGTCCTGGATGATCCCTATATCCTCATCACCGACAAGAAGATCAGCAATATCCAGGAGATGCTGCCCCTGCTGGAGCAGGTGGTGAAGCAGGGCCGGAAGCTGCTGGTCATCGCGGAGGACGTGGAGGGCGAGGCCCTGGCCACCATCATCCTCAATAAGCTGCGCGGCACCTTCACCTGCGTCTGCGTCAAGGCCCCCGGCTTCGGCGATCGGCGCAAGGAGATGCTCATCGATATCGCCACCCTCACCGGCGGCCAGGTGGTCAGCACCGACGTGGGCTATGAGCTGAAGGACGTGGGCGTGGAGGTCCTGGGTACCGCCCGCCAGGTCAAGGTCACCAAGGAGACCACCACCATCGTGGACGGCGCCGGCAGCCAGGAGGAGATCAAGGCCCGGATCCACCAGATCAACGCCCAGATCGAAGTCACCACCTCCGATTACGACCGGGAGAAGCTGCAGGAACGGCTGGCCAAGCTCAGCGGCGGCGTGGCCGTCATCAAGGTCGGCGCCCCCAGCGAGGCCGAGATGCGGGAGAAGAAGCTCCGGGTGGAGGACGCCCTGAACGCCACCCGTGCAGCCGTTGAGGAAGGCATCGTGGCCGGCGGCGGCTCCGTGTACGTGAACGCCAGCAAGGCTGTCAAGGCCATTCTGGACAGCATGGAGGGCGATGAGAAGACCGGCGCTTCCATCATCGCCAAGGCTCTGGAGGCCCCCATCCGTCAGATCGCGGCCAACGCCGGTCTGGAAGGCTCCGTCATTCTGGAGAAGGTCCAGTCCGCCAACGACCCCAACTACGGCTTCGACGCCGCCAAGGAGGTCTACTGCGATATGCTGGCCAGCGGCATCGTGGATCCCGCGAAGGTCTGCCGCAGCGCGCTGATGAACGCCGCCAGCGTTTCCGCCATGCTCCTGACCACCGAGGCCCTGGTGGCCGATAAGCCCGAGCCGCCCGCACCCGCTGCCGCCGCCCCTGCCGGCGGGGACATGGGGATGTACTAAGCGGTAAGGCTTTCCCTTGACCCAACAGAATATGCGCCGCCCCCGGTCTTCGGACCGGGGGCGGTTTTCATGCGCCTCTTTTTATTTGAGCAGATCAGGCTCCCTATCCGAGGGAACTGGCGCCGCAGGCAACTGAGGGAGCGCAATGATAAGCAGTTCTTACGGAATAGCTTCCATTCGTCCCCGCCTCACGGGCTGCCTCCCCCCAATGATGGAATGTCACGGTTGCTGTGAGAAGTATCTGCCGACATTCTCGTCCCGTTGCCTCCGGCGGTCCGATTTCTTTTTGCTCGCTACAGCTTTTCTTATCCCAGGTCGCGTCTCCGGCGGGGCCTCTGCCGGGGGCGTGACTTTCCCATTGCGGGGAAAGTCACCAAAGGCGCACCAAAGGGGACCTATTCCGAGGCGGTCCCCTTTGGAAACCCTCCCCGACGGCCAAGGGAGGAACCCTGCGGGGTTCCCCCCATTGGATCCTCCTTCCGGGGAAGGGGGACGGGAATTCTGCACGGAACAACGGGACCAGCTGGCATATGCGGGGATGCAGCCGCCTGCGGGATAGGTCGAATCCCTGCGCCGGTGCGCCGAAGGGCACCCTG
>JBGUZS010000059.1:0-11293 GCA_045223835.1 Oscillospiraceae bacterium
CGCAACTCCCGTCCTTTTATTTTTAACATGACCAAGGGGACGAGAGAACGGATCGCCACGTCGCTTTGCTCCTCGCGATGACAAAACTGGGTTTGTCGACACGCTGAGCAGCGGGGTCGCCCCGCTGCTTTTCTTTTCCACAAAAATTCATCAGATTGCTATTGACAATCAAATGATTATGTGGTAGATTTCTGGGTAAAGGAGGGGATGGGATGCAGAGAGTCTTGCCCGGTTCCACGCTGCAATATGATGGGAGTACCCCCGGTTCCGCTGAGATCCTGCTCTCGGCCCTGTTTGCGGGCGGGGATCTGATGCTGGCCCAGGTGGCCCATATATCCGGCCTGGAACCCTATGTGATCCAAAACTGGGTGGCACGGGGCTTTCTTCCTCCTCCGGTGGCCAAGCGGTACAGCCGCAGGCAGCTTTCCCGGATCCTGATCATCCATATGCTGCGCAGTGTGCTGCCCCTGGAGGAGATCTGCCGCCTGCTGAGTTATGTAAACGGACATCTGGACGATATTTCCGACGACCTGGTGGATGATTCGGCCCTGTATACGGCCCTGGTGACCCTGACGGAGGATGATCCGCCCCCCATAAAAACCGTGCTGAAGGACTACCGGGAGCCCTTTCCCGGGGCCCAGCGCCGGGTGGAGCAGGTGCTGGAGATCATGCTTCTGGCTTACCGGGCGGCGATGCTGAAGGAAGAGGCCCAGGCGTACATCGGACGGCTGGATTTACAGTAATCGAGTAGGAGGGATCAGTATGCAAGCCTGGTGGGAATCCTTGACCGCGCTGGAGCGCGTTTTTGCCGCCGCCGCTATTCCCGCGACCCTTCTGCTCATCATCCAGCTGGTCACCACCCTCATCGGCCTGGGCGGCCAGGAGGGGGAGGCGGATGGGCCGGATCTGGATGGGGACGGCATCCCCGACGGGATCGAGCTGGACCTGGACGGGGACGGGATCCCCGATGGGATCGACCTGGATGGGGACGGCGTCCCGGATGAATTCTATGAATCGCCGGACGGGGCGGAGGTCCAGCATGAGGGCTTCAATCTGCGCCTCTTCAGCTTCCGGGGCATCGTGGCCTTCTTCGCCGTATACGGCTGGGGAGCCCTGGCCATCTCCCGATCCGGCCGGCCCTGGCTGCTGGCCATCCTGGTGGGCCTGATCCTGGGCGTTGCGGCCATGTTCCTGGTGGCGGTCACCATGCAGCTTTTCGTCCGCCTCCAGTCGGACGGCACCGTGGATCCGGGCAATGCCGTGGGCCTGGCGGGGGAGGTCTACCTCTCCGTCCCGCCTCAGCGGCAGGGAGAGGGCAAGGTGAACGTGGTGATCCAGGAGAAGATGACCGAGTGCGCCGCGGTGACGGATGAGGAAAGCCCCATCTACACCGGGGAGAAGATCACGGTCATCGGCGTCACCCGGGAAAGGCAGCTCATTGTCATGAGAAGAGAGTAAGATAGGAAGATCAAGAAGATAGAAATCCGTGTGTAAAGGAGGAAGTGTCAATGGGAATGGAAACCATTATCCTGATCTGCGTCGTGGTGGTTCTGTGCTTCAGCCTGCTGGCCGCCATCATGCGCCGGTACAAGAAATGTCCCTCAGACAAGGTCATGGTGGTGTATGGCAACGTGGGCAGCAATAAGGACGGTACCAGCCGCAGCTCCAAGTGCATCCATGGCGGCGCGGCCTTCGTCTGGCCCATCATCCAGGCGGCGGAATACCTGGACCTGACCCCCATCAGCATCTCCGTGGACCTGCAGAACGCCCTGAGCCGGCAGAACATCCGCATCAACGTGCCCAGCACCTTCACCGTGGGCATCAGCACCGAAAACGGGGTCATGCAGAATGCCGCCGAGCGCCTGCTGGGCCTGAAGCTGGTGCAGATCCAGGAGCTGGCGAAGGACATCATCTTCGGTCAGCTGCGTCTGGTGATCGCCACCATGGACATCGAGGAGATCAACGCCGACCGGGATAAGTTCCTGGACGCCGTGAGCCGGAACGTGGAGACCGAGCTGAAGAAGATCGGCCTGCGGCTCATCAACGTGAACGTAACGGATATCAGCGATGAGAGCGGGTATATCGAAGCCCTGGGCAAGGAGGCTGCAGCCAAGGCCATCAACGACGCCAAGCGCACCGTGGCCGAGAAGAACAGGGACGGCTCCATCGGCGTGGCCAACGCCGACCGGGACCAGCGCGTACAGGTATCCGAGGCCGACGCCCTGGCCATCGAGGGCGAGAACAGCGCCAAGATCCAGGTGGCCATGTCCGACGCCCAGCGCCGGGAGAAGGAAGCGGAGGCCCTGCGCCTCGCCACCGCCGCGGAGAAGATCCAGGCGGCCAAGGCGAAGGAAGAGGCCTACGTGGCGGAGCAGCAGGCCGAGGCGGCCCGTGCCGCCCGGGAGAAGGCCACCCAGGAGGCGGATATCATCGTCTCCACGGAGATCGCCAAGCGCCGGGCTGAGCTGGAGGCGGAGGCCGAGGCGGAAAAGATCCGCCGGAAGGCCGCCGGCGAGGCGGACGCCATCCGGGCCAGGATGAACGCGGAGGCCGAGGGCCAGAAGGCCATTCTGACGAAGCAGGCCGAGGGCTTCCGGGAGATCGTCGCCGCTGCGGGCGGCAATGCGGAGGCGGCGGTGAAGCTGCTGCTGACGGATAAGATGGAGGACCTTCTGCGGATCCAGGTGGAGGCCATCAAGAACGTGAAGATCGACAAGGTCACGGTCTGGGATTCCGGCGCGGGGAAGGACGGCAAAAACGCCACCGCCGGGTACCTCACCGGCCTGCTGAAGAGCGTGCCCCCCCTGAGCGAGATGTACGCCATGGCGGGAATGGAGCTGCCCGGTTACCTGGGCAAGAAGGATGAGCCGGAGGCGGTTCCCGCCCCCGAGGCAGCAGAGGCATAAACCCACCCTCCCCCGTGGAGCGGATGAAAGGAGGAACCCATGCCGACAATCGTATGGACCCTGATCCTGCTGGTATGCGCATTGGGCCTGTTCGTTCTGGAAATACTCAATCCGGGCTTCGGTCTGCCCGGGATCGCCGGGATCGTCCTTCTGGCGGCGGACGTGTATATCACCGCCAGGACCCTTCAGGAGGCCCTGATCCTAGGCCTGATCGCGGGGCTGATCGTCCTGGCCTTCCTGGTCATCGGCGCCAGGATCATCTCCAAGGGCAAGCTGCCCAAGAGCCTGATCCTGGACCAGGCGGAGGAGGATTACCGGAGCAGCGAGGACCTGAGCGCCCTCCTGGGGACCACCGGAAGGACCGTTACCGTCCTCCGTCCCGCCGGAATGGCGGAGCTGGGCGGCAGAAAGGTGGATGTGGTCACCCAGGGAGAATTCCTGGATAAAGACAGTCTTGTGGAAGTTGTGGAAGCGGCGGGGGGACGCATCGTCGTCCGGGCCTGCCAGGATCCGGCTCTGCCGGAGGTTAAGGAGGAGTAAATATGGGAGGCCCTATCATTCTCATCGCGGTCATCGTTGTCGTTGTGATCCTGTTCTTCCAGTTCGTGCCCGTAGCTCTGTGGATCAGCGCTCTGGCCGCCGGCGTGCGGGTGGGCATCTGGACCCTGGTGGGCATGCGGCTGCGCCGGGTCGTTCCTTCCCGGATCGTCATTCCCCTCATTAAGGCCGTGAAGGCCGGCATCAACATCCCCATCAATAAGCTGGAGGCCCATTACCTGGCAGGCGGCAACGTGGACCGGGTGGTAAATTCCCTCATCGCCGCCCAGCGCGCGAATATCCCCCTGGAGTTCGAGCGCAGCGCCGCCATCGACCTGGCCGGCCGGGACGTGCTGGAGGCCGTGCAGATGAGCGTCAACCCCAAGGTCATCGAGACCCCCATCGTGGCTGCCATCGCCAAGGACGGCATCGAGCTGAAGGCCAAGGCCAAGGTCACCGTCCGGGCCAATATCGACCGCCTGGTGGGCGGCGCCGGCGAGCAGACCATCATCGCCCGGGTGGGCGAGGGCGTGGTCACCACCATCGGCAGCGCAGGCACCCATAAGGAAGTGCTGGAGAATCCCGACCTGATCTCCAAAACCGTGCTCAGCAAGGGCCTGGAGGCGGGTACCGCCTTCGAGATCCTCTCCATCGACATCGCGGATATCGACGTGGGCCGGAATATCGGCGCGCAGCTCCAGGCGGACCAGGCCGAGGCGGACAAGAAGATCGCCCAGGCCAAGGCGGAGGAGCGCCGGGCCATGGCCGTGGCCGGGGAGCAGGAGATGAAGGCCAAGACCCAGGAGATGCGGGCCAAGGTGGTGGAGGCCGAGGCCGAGGTGCCCATGGCCATGGCCCAGGCCCTGCGGGAGGGCAAGCTGGGGGTCATGGATTACTACAATATGCAGAACGTCATCTCCGATACCCGGATGCGGGAATCCATTGCGGATGAAGGTGCGCAGAAATGACGAAGCGGGTGAATAACGCCCCCCGTCCCGCCGAGCCCTCCCGGTCCAGGCTCAGCGCCCATCAGCTTCGGCGGATCATCGTCTGGACGGAGATCCTGAATAAGCCCGTCTCCCGCCGCCAGCCCCGGTTCCCCCGATAATCGAATACACGGCAGACACACAAGCCCCGGCGCGCGCCGGGGCTTTTCTCATGTTGACCGCTCTCGACGGGTCCGCGCTGAGGAGAAGCAATTTCCCCATTGGCAAAGCGGCGCCGGAGGTGTAAAATGCGAAAAAGCATTGTTTCGACATAGGGGGAAACCGTCATGGCTGTGATCAAATATGTCTTTGTCGCGGCATACGTAGCATTTATCCTCATCGTAGGGCTCAGGACCCGGAGGGAGAGCGCCGGAGGCGGGAAGGAATCCTTCCTCCTGGGGGGACGAAGCATCGGCCCGGTGGTCACCTCCTTCTCCTTTGCCGCCACCTATATCTCCGGCGTCTGTATGGTGAACGCCGGCAAGGTGGGCTGGGATTGGGGCGTGGGCGCCATGTGGAACGCCTGGGGCAACGTGCTGCTGAGCATCGCCTTCATGTGGTTCTTCCTGGGCACCCGGAGCCGCCGCATCAGCGCGAAGCTGAATGTCCAGACCATGCCGGATTATCTCCGGGCCCGGTATCAGACCGAGTATTTCAAGCTGGTGGGGAGCCTGGTGCTGTTCTTCTTCATGATTCCCTATACCGCGGCGGTGTTCTCCAGCCTGTCCTATATGTTCACCCGGGTCTTCAACCTGCCCTATATCGGGGCGGTGATCGTCATGGCGGTGCTGGCCACTGTGAATCTGGTGGTGGGCGGCTATAGGGCCGCCGCCAAGATCGACGTGCTCCAGGGCGGGATCATGGTGGTGGGCGGCGTCATCCTGGCCGTGGCCACCCTCAGCGCCAAGGAGGTGGGCGGCCTGGCGGAGGGCCTTCGCCGCCTGCGGGAGATCGAGCCCTTCGTCAACTCCGCCGGGGTCACGGCCACCGGTCAGGATATCGCCAGCTTTGGCTTTCATGGCAACGCGGGCCTGCTCCTGGGGGTCGTCCCCTTTGTGATCATGACCTCCTGGGCCCCCAACGGCCTTCCTCAGATGGCCACCAAATTCTTCGCCATCAAGGATGCGAAGCTGGTGCGCACCGGGGCCATCGTATGCACCATCCTGGGCTTTATCATCATCACCGGCGTCCATATTCCCGGCCTCTTCATCCATCTGTTCTACCCGGAGCTTCCCGCCGGGGGCACCAACGTCCTGGTGCCGGATATGCTCACCAAGATCTTCGGGAACGACTTCATCGGGCAGGTCTGCCTCTCCATCATCATGCTCCTGGTGCTGTCCGCCTCCATGTCCCATCTGGCCTCCCAGGTCCTGTCCTCCGCCGCAGCCATCGGCATGGACTTCCTCAAGGGTTATTTCCTGAAGGGGCTGAGCGAGCAGAAGACCACCCTGCTCCTGCGGGTCTGCACGGTGCTCTTCATGCTGGCCGCCCTGGTGCTGGCCCTTCTGAACCTGGGGGTGATCTCCAGCATCCAGTCCCTGGCCTGGGGCGCGATCTCCGGCTTCTTCCTGGCCCCTTACGTCTTCGGTACCCTGGGGAAGAGGGTCACCAGGGCCGGCGCCATAGCCGGGAGCGTGACCGGCCTGGCCTGCGCGCTGCTGATCCCCACCCTGGTCAAGGCGGCTTTCCCCGCCCTGGCGCCCTACTGTACCACCGTCAACGCCTGCGCCGTGGCCACGGTCCTGCCCCTGGCGGTGACCCCCATCGTCAGCGCCTTTACGAGGAAGCCGGATCCCGCCTGGCTGGAAACGATTTTCGGCGGAGAGACGGCGGCCTGAGAAGGGAAAGCGCCGCGGGGAATTCTCCCCCGTTTCCCTTGACACAGGGATCGGTTTTTGCTACTATTTAAGTTGTTTTACAGCAGTTATCTACATCGGAGAAGTATGAAATTTATTTAAATAGACGGAGGAAAGAGAAGTATGGCAAAGGCAAACGAAAAGCCACAAAACAAAGCAAGGTCGCTGCTGATGCTCGCGATTGCCGCGGTGATCGTGATCCTCGCCCGCGTCCTTCCCCTGCCGGAGGGGCTGAGCCGTGAAGGCCTCACCGCTCTGGCGATCATGATCGCGGCGCTGGTGCTGTGGGTATCCGAGGCCATGAACATGGCCGTCACCACCATCCTGCTGTGCTGCATGCTGCCGTTCCTGGGCGTAATGACTCCCCGGGATATGTTCAAGGGCTTCGGCGGAAGCGTGTTCTTCTTCATGATCGGCACCATGTCCATCACCACGGCCCTGGCCTCCACCACCATTCCCAACCGAATGGCAGGGGCGATCCTGGCCTGGTCCAAAAACAATCCCCGGAAGCTGGTCCTGGGCTTCACCCTGGGCACCGCGGTCCTCAGCTCCATCATGTCCAATATGCCCACCTGCGCCCTGTTCGCCTCCCTGGGCATCGCCATCATGAAGGCCAACGGGGATCCCAAGCCCGGCACCACCAACCTGGGCCGCTGCCTGATGATCGCCATCCCCGCGGGCTCCGTCATCGGCGGCTTCATGACCCCTGCCGGCGGCCCCACCAATATCGTGGCGATCAACGCCCTGGAGGACATCGGTATCCGGGTCACCTTCCTGGACTGGATGATCGTGGGCTACCCCATCGGCATCGTCTGCGCCATCCTCTTCGCCCTGTGGATCTGCCTCTTCTATAAGCCGGAAAAGATCGATGAAAGCGCCCTCACCGTGGCCCATGAGATGGTTTCCGGCTCCGGCGCCCTCACCACCCGGGAGATCAAGTGCCTCTGCGTGGTGGGCCTGATGTTCATTACCTGGATCCTCAGCACCTGGATCCCCGTCTTTAATACGACCGTGGTGGCTCTGATGGGCACCTGCCTCTTCATGGTCCCCGGCATCGACGTCATTTCCTGGCGGGATTACATGAGCAACGGCGGCTGGGACGGCACCTTCCTGGTGGGCGGTGTCGGCGCCATGGCGGACGCCTGCCTGGCTACCGGCGCGGCCAAGTGGATCATCAGCTCCACCCTGGGCGGCGCGGCCAGCTGGTCCCCCTTCATGGTCTGCCTGGGCGTTTCCGCCCTCATCTGCGTGCTGCACTGGCTCTGCCCCTCCGGCCCCGCCGTGGCGGGCTTCGCCGTTGCGCCCATCATCATGCTGGCGCTGCAGTCCGGCGCATCCCCGGTGGCACTGGCCATCATCACCGCCTTCTGGAGCGGCGTGACCTTCCTGCTCCCCACCGACGCTGTGCCCATGTTTACTTACAGCTTCCGGTATTACACCATCATGGATATGGTAAAGGAGGGCTGGGTCCCATCCCTTGTCTTTGTGGTGATCGTCGCCGTCGCCGTGCCGCTGATCTCCGGCGCGCTGGGCTATGGGTCCCTGGACCCCGCCGCAGCCAGCGAGATCCTGGCCACCCTGGGCTGATCGCCCTGACCGGAATACCCATCGGGACCCGCGCTTGCGGGTCCCGGTTTTTGTGCGCCGTAATATTCCGCCTTCCCCGGGGAAAGCTCTGGGCAGGAGGTGCACCTCCGGCCAGGGCGCTCTGTCCGCAGGCGTCCCGATCCTCCGAACCGCCGCGCTCCGGCAAAGCCGTTTCCGCGCTTGTATTTCCGGCGCAACTATGATAAAATCCTGAATTGCCGGGTATTGATTCAATGTATCGCCGCGCCTGAACGGACGGCGTGATCCTATAGGGAAAGGATGCTGCTATGTCAAGGCGTATGCTCGTGGTGCGCAATCCCCGGGCGGGGAGCTTCATCAGCCAGAATACCTTTCTGGAGGCGGCGGGGGTCATCTTCAAAAGCGATTACAATGTCTATGTATACAGCACCCAGTGCCGTGGCGACGCCACCAGGATCGTCGCGGAGGAGGGGGCGAATTACGACTGCATCGTCGCCTTCGGGGGGGACGGCACCCTCAACGAGGTCATCAACGGGCTGATGCGCCTGCCGGAGCGCCCGGTGCTGGGCTATATCCCCGCGGGCACCACCAACGACTTTGCGGCGGGCTTGGGCCTGTCCAAAACCCGGTTAAGGCGGCGGTCACGGTGCTGGAGGGGGCGGTGCAGGAGCTGGACGTGGGCTGCTTCTGCGAGGACCGGTATTTCTCTTATGTGGCCTCCTTCGGGAGCTTTACCAAGGCGTCCTATTCCGCGCCCCAGGATGTGAAGAATCTGATCGGCTATGCCGCCTACCTGCTGGAGGGGCTGAAATCCCTTTCCGAGATCCATCCCTGTCATCTGCGCATCCTGGCCAATGGGGAGGAGCTGGAGGGAGACTTCATCTTCGGCGCCGTATCCAATGCCCTGAGCGTGGGCGGCATGGTGAAATTCGACTCCGGCCAGGTGGACCTGACGGACGGGCTCTTCGAGATCATGATGATCCGAAACCCTCAGAATCTGGCGGACCTGCAGAAGATCCTGTACGATTTGGCCACGCATCACTATGATTCCGATCTGATCCTCTTCCTGAAGGCGGCGGAGATCGTGGTGGAGAGCAGCGAGCCCATCGCCTGGACGGTGGACGGGGAGATGGGCGGGACCACGGCGGAGGCCAGAGTGAGAAATTGTCACCGGGCGATCCGCATTCTGAAGCCTGAGGAGGAAGAATATGCTTAGTATACGGGATCTGACCTACCATGTCCATGATGACGGGGGAGACAAGGATATCCTGAAGAACGTGAATCTGGATGTGGAGGACGGGCGGTTTATCGTCGTCACCGGGCCCAACGGGGGCGGCAAGACCACCCTGGCCAAGGCCATCATGGGCCTGGTGCAGAATGTCACCGGCTCCATCGTCTATCAGGGACGGGAGCTCACCGGCCTGAGCGTCACGGAGCGGGCAAAGCTGGGGGTGAGCTATGCTTTCCAGCAGCCGCCCCGCTTCAAAGGGCTGCAGGTGACGGAACTCCTCAGCATCGCCGCCGGGAAGAAGCTCAGCGCCGCGGACTGCTGCAGCTATCTCACCAAGGTGGGCCTGTGCACCGGGGATTATCTGGATCGGGAGATCGACGCCTCCCTCTCCGGAGGCGAAGTGAAGCGTATCGAAATCGCCTCCCTCCTGGCCCGGAACGCCTCCCTGATGATCTTCGATGAGCCGGAGGCGGGCATTGACCTGTGGAGCTTCTCCCGGCTGACCCAGACCTTTGAGGCCATCCACAGGCGGAGCGAGAGCACCATGATCGTCATCTCCCACCAGGAGCGGATCATCCGCCTGGCGGACGAGGTAGTCCTGGTGGCGGGAGGAGAGATCACCGCCCGGGGCGGCTTCGAGGAGATCATTCCTATGCTGGAGCTGAGCGGAGACTGCGCCGTTCAGAAGGGCGAGTAAGGCCAGGGAAAGGAAAGAGAGATATGCCGAAGAAGCTCAGCACCATGGAACTGAATCTGCTGCGGCAGATTGCAGGCCTGCATAAGATCCCCGAAGGGGCCTACAATATCCGGGATAACGGCGAGAGCGCCGGTCGGGGCACCACGGCCAACATTGATATCGTCACCAAGACGGACAAGCCCGGCATCGACATCATCGTCAAGCCCGGCACGAAGAACGAGAGCGTGCATATCCCGGTGATCATCTCCAAGACCGGGTACAGCGAGCTGGTGTACAACGATTTCTTCATCGGGGAGGACTGCGACGTCCTCATCATCGCCGGCTGCGGCATCCACAACAGCGGCTGCGACGTGGCCCAGCATGACGGCGTCCACACCTTCCACATCGGCAAAAACTCCCGGGTGAAGTATGTGGAGAAGCACTATGGGGAAGGGGAGGGCACCGGGGAGCGGATCATGAACCCCAAGACCGTGGTCTACCTGGAGGAAGGCGCCTCCATGGAGATGGATACCACCCAGATCCGGGGGATCGACAGCACGAAGCGGGAGACCAGCGTGGAGGCTGCCGCCGGGGCGGAGATCGTGATCCTGGAAAAGCTCCTCACCCATGGGAAGCAGGAGGCCTATTCGGATATGGATATCCAGCTCTGCGGGGAGGATTCCAAGGCCCGGGTCATCTCCCGGAGCGTGGCTCAGGAGGATTCCCGGCAGGTCTTCCACCCCAACGTCACCGGCAATGCCCGCTGCTTCGGCCATGTGCAGTGTGATACCATCATCATGGGGAGTGCCCGGGTCCAGTCCATCCCCGCCATCACGGCGAACCATGTGGACGCCCAGCTCATCCATGAGGCGGCCATCGGCCGCATCGCCGGGGATCAGCTCATGAAGCTCATGACCCTGGGCCTCACGGAGGAGGAGGCGGAGGAGCGCATCCTGTCGGGATTCCTGAAATAAACCGGCTGATTCATTTGAGCCGCCTGCGGCGTATGCCGCAGGCGGCTGCTTTTGCGTTGGGCCTGATTATGCCGCGGTGAGCACCCCGTCCTTCACCCGGTAGACCCTGTCCGCCAGCTCCGCCACCTCCGGATCATGGGTCACCACGATGACGCAGCAGCCCTGCTCGTGGGCCAGCTGCCCCAGGAGCTTGATCACGTTCACCGTGTTCCCCGCATCCAGGTTCCCCGTGGGCTCGTCCGCCAGGATCACCTTCGCCCCGGAGCTCAGGGCCCGGGCGATGGCCACCCGCTGCTGCTCTCCGCCGGAGAGGTTGGAGGGGAAGCGGCCGTGCTTCTCCTTCCGGATCCCCACCCCCTCCAGGAGAGGTCGGGCCCGCTCCTTCGCCTCCCTGGGATGCATCCCGCAGAGCTCCATGGGGTAGCAGACGTTTTCCTCCACGGTCATCAGGGGGAAGAGGTGGAAGGCCTGGAAGATCATGGCGATATCCTCCCGGCGGTACCGGTCCAGGTCCATATCCCGGAGCTTTTCCTCTCCGAAATACACGTCCCCCTCCGTGGG
>JBGUZS010000060.1:0-5227 GCA_045223835.1 Oscillospiraceae bacterium
CGCGGAAATATCCGATACCGGCGCGCCCTCCTTCTGGGCCTGCTTCACATTGGAGTTCATGAATACGGTGCAGCGGGTGCCCAGGTCGATGGGGGAGGCGGCGAACAGGGCCTCCCGGGCGAAGGCCTCCGCCGTATACCCCAGGGAGGAGGCGAAATTCTCGATAAAGGAGCCGCAGCCGGAGGAGCAGGCCTCGTTGAGCATCACCGTATCCACCACGCCGTCCTTCAGGCGGATACATTTCATATCCTGGCCGCCGATATCCAGCACGCAGTCCACCTCCGGGTCGAAGAAGGCGGCGGCAGTGCTGTGGGCCACGGTCTCCACCTCCCCCTCGTCCAGGCGGAAGGCGGCCTTCAGCAGGGCTTCTCCGTACCCCGTGGAGCAGGAGCGGGCGATATACGCCCCCTCCGGCATGGCGGCGGAGATCTCCCCCAGGGCAGTCCGGGCGGTCTCGATGGGATTGCCCCGGTTTCCCGCATAGGTGGAATAGAGCAGCTCCCCTTCCCGGGAGATGAGGGCCAGCTTGGTGGTGGTGGAACCCGCGTCGATCCCCAGATAGCAGGGGCCGGAATAGTCCTTCAGCTCCCGCCTGCGGACCTTCGCCCGGGCATGGCGGGCGGCGAAGGCTTCATACTCCGCCCGGTCCGCGAAGAGGGGCTCAAGCCGCTTGGTGGCCTGCTCCGTCTCCACCCCCCGGACCAGCTTCTCCCGGAGCGACGCGGGCTCGAAGACCGCGCCGCCCTCCTGCATGGCCGCCCCCATGGCGGCGAAGAGGTGGGAATCCGGCGGATCCACGATATTCTCCGGCGTGAGCCTGAGGGTGCGGATGAAGGCGGCCTTCAGCTCCGTGAGGAAATGCAGCGGTCCCCCCAGAAAGGCCACGCAGCCCCGGATGGGCTTGCCGCAGGCCAGGCCTGAAATGGTCTGGTTCACTACGGACTGGAAGATCGAGGCGGCCAGATCCGCCCGGGAGGCCCCGTCATTGATGAGGGGCTGGATATCCGTCTTGGCAAACACGCCGCAGCGGGCGGCGATGGTATAGATCTCCTTATAATCCTTCGCGGCCTCGTTCAGCCCCGCCGCGTCCATCTGCAGCAGGGAAGCCATCTGGTCGATGAAGGAGCCGGTGCCCCCGGCGCAGACGCCGTTCATCCGCTCATCCAGGCCGCCCCGGAAGTAGATGATCTTGGCGTCCTCGCCCCCCAGCTCAATGGCCACATCCGTCTGTGGCCAGGAGGCCCGGAGGGCGTCCGCCACCGCCACCACCTCCTGAACGAAGGGGATCCCCAGAGCCTTGCTCAGGCCCATGGAGCCGGAGCCGGTGATACACAGCCGCAGGGCGCAGGGGCCCAGCCGCTCCGCCGCCAGGGCGAGCAGCTCTCCCAGGGTCTCCTGGGTCTGGGCATGATGCCGGCGGTATTCTCCGAATATCGCCTTTCCTTCCTCATTCAGAACGGCCAGCTTCACCGTGGTGGAACCCACGTCGATGCCGGCCCGGTAGGTACGCAGCGCTTTCTCCATCTTTCTTTCCTTTATAACTGATCCGGTATATCAGATGAGACACAACTGTATTCAACAACTTCCGGCGGCGGGTGTCAAGTGCTCCGGCGTTTTTTTGGACCATTTCCCCAATTTCAGAAGGCGAAAAAAGGCCCTTGACAAAGCCGTTCTGCCGATATATCATAACTGTACTAATACAGCTAATACAGTCACGGTACAGATCCCCAGGGGAACCGTACCGTCGTAAGCGAGGTGAGGGTATTGATCTCCATCAATTACCGGGATCCCAGGCCGATATACGAACAGATCCGGGATGAGCTGCGGAAGCTGATCCTCACCGGGATACTGGCCCCGGGAGAAAAGCTGCCCAGCGTGCGGGAGCTGGCCCAGGAGCTGGCTATCAACCCCAACACCATCCAGCGGGCTTACCGGGAGCTGGAGCAGGAGGGATATATCGACTCCGTACCCGGCAAGGGCAACTTTGCCGCCCAGGCCCGGGAGGCGGCCGCCCTGCGGAAGGGGGAGCTGATGACCCGGCTGCGGGAGACGGCCGCGGAGCTGCGAAGCCTGGGGGCCGGAGAAGAGGAACTCCTGGCCTGTCTGCGCGAAGGAGGAGAGAAGACATGATCGAAGTCAAAAGCGTCACCAAGACCTTTGGGGGCTTCAAGGCCCTGGATGAGCTGAGCATGACCGTCCCCACGGGTGCGGTATACGGCCTGGTGGGTCCCAACGGGAGCGGGAAGAGCACCATCATCCGCCATATCATGGGCATTTACCGGCCGGATTCCGGGGAGATCCTTTCGGACGGGCAGCCCATCTACGAGAATCCGGAAATCAAGGGCAAAATGGCCTATATCCCGGACGAGATCTTCTACTTCAATTCCGCAGGCATCCGGGATATGCGGGACTTCTACCGGGGCGTCTACCCCGCCTTTGATCTGAACCGATACGAAAAGCTGAAGGAGATCTTCCCCCTGGACGACCGGATGCCCATCCGCCGCATGTCCAAGGGCATGCAGAAGCAGGCGGCCTTCTGGCTGAGCCTATGCATGCGCCCGGAGATCCTGGTGCTGGATGAACCGGTGGACGGACTGGACCCGGTGATGCGGCGTCAGATCTGGAGCCTGCTCATGGCGGACGCGGCGGAGCGGGGGATCACGGTGCTGGTCTCCAGCCACAACCTCCGGGAGCTGGAGGACGTATGCGACCATGTGGGCATCCTGGACCACGGCAGGCTCCTGCTGGAGCGGAGTCTCAGCGAGCTGCAGGAGAACATCACCAAGGTGCAGCTGGCCCTGAGGGAGGAGAAGCCCCTGCCCGCAGGCCTGAACCTGGTGCATGAATCCGTCAGCGGCAGGCTCCATACCCTGATCCTCCGGGGGGACACCCGGGAGATCCTGACCAGGCTCCAGGAGCTGGAGCCCCTGTACATGGACGCCCTGCCCCTGAGCCTGGAGGAGATCTTCATCTACGAACTGGGAGGGAACGACTATGCGGTCAAAGACATCCTGCTTTAACGGCTCCCTGCTGCGCAGCGGCATGAAGCGCTTCTGGCCGCTCTGGGCCGGATACCTTTTCATCTGGATCCTCATCATGCCCCTGCCCCTCATGCGAAACTACCGGTATTTCAATATCACCCCCCTGGAGCTGCGCCAGTGGGTGCTGAACCTGGCCCGCATCGGGGGAGAGAGCATGGGCGCGATCTTCGCCGTCTTCTCCGCCATGGCGGTATGGAGCTTCCTGTATTCCAGCCGCAGCGCCAGCGGAACGGCCTGCCTCCCCGTGCGGCGGGAGGGACAGTTTTTCGCCGCCCTTCTGGCGGGCTTCCTGCCCCTGGCGGCGGGAAACGGGATCGCCGCTCTCCTCACCCTGCCCGTGTGCCTGATGGCGGGCCTCAGCCCCGTTGCCCTGCTGGAGTATTTCTGCATTACGGTGCTGATGCTCCTGTTTTTCTACGGCTTTTCCACCCTCTGCGCCCAGCTCACGGGACATATCCTGATCCTTCCTGCGGTGTACGGGATCCTGAACTTCGTGGCCGTGGCGGTGGATTTCCTTCTGCATCTGGTGCTGGGCTACTTCGTTTACGGGATGTACCGGGAACCCGATGTCAGCGACCTGGCCCGCTACCTCTCCCCCGCCGTGGGGATGCTCACCCGGACGGGCGTACATACCGTATACGAAAGCACCCCCTGGTACGCCGCCAAGGCTTCCACCGGGCTGCAGCGGGTGTATTTCCAGGGCTGGGAGCTGCTGCTCATTTACGCCGCGGTGGGGCTTCTGTGCGTCGCCGCCGCCCTGCTCCTGTTCCGCCGCCGGAAGATGGAATCCGCCGGGGACGTGGTGGCGGTGGACTTCCTGCGCCCGGTGTTCCGCTGGTGCATGGCCCTGGGCTGCGGCCTGTGCCTCTCCTGCATCATGCAGGCCATCCTCTACTGGAGCCAGGATTCCGGCTCCTCCTTCCCCTCCCTGCTGTTCTTCTTCCTCCTGGGGGCGTTCATCGGCTGGTTTGCGGGGGAGATGCTCATGAAGAAGACCTTCCGGGTTTTCGGGAAGCGGACCTGGGCGGGCTTCGGCATCTGCTGCGCCGTGATCCTGGTCCTGATGCTGGGCATGCGCTTCGACCTCTTCGGCTATGAGAAGCGCGTCCCCAAGGCGGACCAGGTGAAGGCGGTCTCCCTCTCCTGCAACGGCGAATCCGCCGTCCTCACGGAGCCGGAGAATATCAGCCGGGCCATCGGGCTCCACCGGATCATTCTGGCGGATAAAGCCCTGAACCAGGACCCCAACAATCCCCGGATGAGCTTCCGCCTGACCTATGAGCTGAAAAGCGGCCTCCATATGGACCGGTACTATCAGCTGGCCTACTGGTATGACCTCCCCGAGCGGGGCGAGGTGGGCATGGTCCAGGACCTGCTGAACACCCCCGAGGCCACCGCCGCCCGGAAGCAGATGGAGGTCCCCGTCACCCGGGAGAACATCATCTATGCCAATGTATCCGCCCTCATGACCGTTACGGAGTGCGCCAGGGCCGCCGGCTTTGCCGACCCGGAGGATTACCTGCTGAGCGCCTTCGCGGGCTATGCGCCGGGAGAGGCAGGCAGGCTGGAGCCGGAGAAGCGCCGGGAGCGCATCGAAGAGGTGCTCAATAGTTATGCCGAGGCCGGCTGGATCTATGAAGATACCTACCAAGGGCCCCGGGATCTGGACAGGGTATACATCTCCTACTCCCTCAGCCTGACGGAAGCGGAGGCGGAGGCTCTATACCGGGACTGCATCCTGCCGGATATCCGGGATGGACTCCTGGGCCGGGTCTGGCTGATCTCCGACGGAGACTACTATGCCCAGGTGTACTCCGCCATGATCTCCATCTCCTGCTATGAGGAGAACCAGAACAGCAAATCCGGCTATCGCCCCGACTATCGCCGCTCCGCCGATTTCTTCACCCATCCCCTGGTCGCCTCCCGGCGCACCAACGCCTGGCTGACGGAACGGGGTCTCGTCCTCCATACGGAGGGGGAAACGCGCCTGGCAGAACCCGGCGAAAGAAAGACGCCGGTCCTGACGGCGGCGACGCCGATTTCGGTTGAAACCAGCCAGCCGGCCTGATAGAATAATGGGGAGCCGAAGGGCTCCCCATCAGACTGTAGACAAAGGGGCAAAAGCCTCGCAGAGTTCGCGCCCGCAGGCGCGAATGAGATGAGATTCATTTTGGGGCGAAATTCAT
>JBGUZS010000061.1:0-9906 GCA_045223835.1 Oscillospiraceae bacterium
CGCCAATGTGCCCGTGGACTGCACCCAGGTGCGCTGGGTACGCAAACCGGCGGGAGCGAGGCCCGGTATGGTGATCTATACGAACTACCGGACGCTGTTCGTTACCCCGGAAAGGGCTGCCGTGGAGAGTCTGCGGAGAAAAGGCTGACGATAATAACGGTATCCGGGGCGGCAGCTGCCGCCCCGGATATGCTTACTCCGCCCAGATCCTGCGGATGTTTTTCTCTCTCCCGGCGCAGGCGTCCATCGCCGCGCTGAGCAGGGAAGCCGCATCCCTGCGGGTCATGGGAAGCTCGGCCTGAAAGCCGGAGACGCAGATCTCGCAGGCCGTCAGATTCCCTACTGCTTTCGCAGCCCAAACCGGAACATTCTCTGAGGCCGATATGCCGGCGGAATCCGTAATCAGCAGAAAGTTGTTCAGCATCACTGCCGCCTCCGCCGCAGTAATGGTGCGGTTCGGATCGAAGATGATGCGGCCGCCGTCCCCGGCGCTGCCCTGTACCACGCCGCACATGAGCGCGGCAGAGACATAGGGCTTCAGCCAGAGTGCGATGCCCTCGTCATCATAGAATCCGGTGCGGGTAACGCCATCCAGAGGCTGCATGCCCGTCATAGAGGCACACATGGTCAGGAATTCACCCCTGGTGACCGGCAGATCGGGGGAAAAGCACCAGGAGGAGCCCACCCGCTCTCCGGAGAACACGCCCTCCTCGGCCAGGCGCAGAGCTGCGTAGGCCAGAGGGTCTCCCTCCATATCCGCATAACAGACCTTGCCGGATTGCTTATCGATGTGCACCGTGACCAGGGCTTCTGCGGATACGTTGCCGAAGGAGTCGACCGCTGCGTAGGTGAAGCTGTCCTTTCCCTTCTTCCGCGGCTCGGGGGTATAGACGAATGTCGCCCCATCCAGGAGCAGCGTGCCTTTTCTGGGTTCTGAGCAGAGCCGGAAGGTCAGCATATCGCCCTCCGGATCGACTGCCTGCAGCGTGCCGCCCACAGAGGTTTCCCGATAGGTCCGCAGCTCCAGATTTTCGGCGATGGGTGCGAGGTTTGCAGTTTCCGTTTCCTTCGTCACGCTGACGGTCTCCACCTCAACTGCGCCTGCCGTACCGGCAGTCAGGACCAGGCAGAGAAGACAGGCGGCTATGGATCTGAATTTCATCAATAACGCCTCCCCAAAGAATAACTTCATTGCTATTCTTTGCGGGAGGCGGGATTTTATACCGTCGGTCTTCCGGTATCTTTATTTTTTGAGCAGCTTTTCCACATCCTGATATACGTTTTCCCGTACTTCATCGCTGGCGATCACATACAGGACATAGTTGCCGTAGACTTTTGCTTCGGCCTTATCCAGCTTGGGCTTTTCTTCCGGCATGTATTCCTTCATCCAGCTGTCCCGCCGGAGCTTCAGATAACCCTCAACAGCATCCTGCACATCGGATGCCTTTCCGTTTTCCGGTGTGCGGAAGACGCCGTATTCATCGATATTGACTCCCTTGGCGTTGAGCTTGACAACATATCCGCCAAAGCTGTTCGGATCCAGATGCATGGCGCCGGAAATATACCCGGAGTTCATTTCAGCCAGGTCACTGCCCCCCATGCGGGCGTCGATTATGGCAGTAAAGCGGCTCATGGGCACATCGTCCCGGTATTTGGCCCCGCAGGCGCTGAGGCAGATCAGCAGAGCCAGAAGCACAAGGGCGGCGAACAAGCGTCTCTTTTTCATCCTTATTCCTCCGTATCAGGATATCCGTGGGTCCGGATATAGTCCAGGACGACCTGGAAGCCGATCTCGTTCAGGTGCAATCCGTCCCCGTTTTGGTATTTGTCGATCATATAGTCATTCTCGCCGATGAGTACAGTGTAGGTGTTCAGATACTTCACCCCGGTATCCTCCGCAACAGACAGGATCCAGGTGTTGGCCTCGCAGATCTTTTTGTTGTTGATGTCCTTTTGGTATTCGTAATTGGAGGCGATGGGGAAAATGGACTGGAGAATGATCTGAGTATCCGGGCTGATCTCCTGGATAGAGGTCACCAGATCGGTATACTCGCTGATGAAGTATTCCTTATCCATGAAAGAAATGCCATTGACGCCCAGGGTGATGATCATGCGCGTCGGCTTTTTCCGTTCCACTGCGGCGCGAATACTGATCTCTGTCTCATCGTCCGGGTACCAGATGTCCACAAAGCCCTGGTAGGAAAGGGTCAGCGTTCCGTTGGAGGGGGTCCAGACCTGCTTGGTCTTCTTCCCGTCCGTCAGGACGGCATAGGCCTTGAGGCCGTATGTGGTGGAATCCCCCAGAAAAGTGATGCTGTCGATATACTCCTGGCCCATATCTCCTGTTCCCCGAAGCAGGGCGGGGGAGCTGGTGTCGATCTGCGCATACTCGCTGTTGGCGCTGGGAGTGGGGTCCGGTATGGGGTCAAAGCTGATTTCGGGCGAAGGATCTGGCTGCGGATCCTCTGTGGGCTGCGGGGAATGATCGGGCTCCGGGCTTTCCGTAGGAGCGGGGGTCTGTTCCGGCTCGGCGGTGACGGGCGGGAGAGAAGGGGCATCCGTTTCCAGGAGCTCCGTCGGTTGATTCGAAGCGGAAGCTTCCGCAGGCGGACGATCGGATCCATCGCAGGCAGAGAGGCATAGCAGGATGATAAGCAGCGGGAGCAGGCAGGTGAACAGGCGTTTCATGGGTGGGTTTCTCCTTTGTTTCTGTGGGTCGCGGTGCAGGCGATGAACCTGCCGCACCACAGTATACCACCCAGGTATGGTGCTGGCAAGGGGAAAGCGGCTCAGTTTTCCGGCAGCAGCGGACCGGCCGGATCCCAGGGCAGCAGGAATTCCGGGATCCCCTCCGCCGCGCTGCCCAGGGTGAGGGGAGGGAAAAATAATACCAGGCCCCGCTCAGAAGCGTAGAAATGCTGCGGCGAATAGAGCTTTCCCGCCCGCTCAGCCTGCCTGGGGTCATACAGACAGAAGCCAGAACTGAGCCGCTCAAGGGCTTCGGAGCGTATCCGGTTCTGAAGGCGGCGCCGAAGGCCGGCTTTTTTCGGGAAAAATGCGCGCAGGGGAAGCATCACCCCGGCAGACCGGGACCAGACGGCGCCGAAGCGAGCAGCCGGCATGGGTTTGCCATCGCGGCGGATGAGCTCAAGGGTCAGACTCAGCAGTCCGGGGGTCATGAGCCGCACCCGATACTCCAGGTCGAGCTTCAGGGGATGTTCCCTGACCGGAAGATCCGGCGCCAGCTCATGGGCGCAGTATCCTGCCAGCTGGCGAAAAAGCCTTTTATAATACGAGTTGAGAAAGACTGCGCCTTTTATCTCAGGAAGCCGGGCGTCCAGGTTCAGCACCGCTTGCCCATCATGCAGAAAGCTGCGGCTGATCTTCCGGGTCATGAGGACAGGATCTTCATCGTTCGTTTCTTTCATCGGCATTCATTCCTCCTCCTTCTTCTTCTTTCCACGGAGGAGTATATATCCTGACCGGGACGATTATGCTGCGGACTTTCGGGATTTGACTTTAATACTTTACAGAAATAGATTTCTGTGATAAAATCAAAAATACGGAAATAAATCATCAGAACAGGATACGGAGGATATGACATGAAGAAGAGCAACCGGCGGATCCAGAATTCTGACATGTATAAGGCAATCCTCACGCTGAAAACGGAGGAAGAGTGCAAAGCGTTCTTTACCGATCTTTGCAGCATCACTGAGCTGATGGCAATGGAACAGAGGTATGAGGTGGCCAAGCTCTTGAATGAGGGGTTGATCTATAACATCATCATGGAGCGCTCGGGAACCAGCAGCGCCATCATCAGCCGGGTGAACAGGTCTCTGCAGTATGGCTCCGGCGGGTATCATATCGCCTTCTCCCGGCTTTATGGGGAGCAGAATGAAGAAAGCGGCGAAGGAGAGCCGGAGACTTGAGCGCCTATGTATCCCTGGCCGGCTTTTACGACAGCGTCATGCCGGAAGAGGATTACCGGCTCTGGGCGGACTGCTGCGATGATCTGTTTCGCCCAAGGAAGATCAATACGGTTTTGGATCTGGCCTGCGGGACCGGACGGCTTTCCTGGCTCCTGGCCCAGCGGGGTTATGAAGTGATCGGGGTCGATCTATCCTGTGATATGCTGGCAGTTGCCGCTTCCCGGGAAGAAGAGGTCAGGTTCCGCCCGCTTTTTCTGAACCAGTCTCTGCAGGAATTGGATCTTTATGGTACCGTTCAGGCCGCCATTTGTTCGATGGACGGCCTGAACTATCTGTCGGAAAAGGATCTACGGGAAGCCCTGCGGCGGATCCGTCTGTTTTTGGAGCCGGGCGGGCTTCTGCTGTTCGATCTGAACACAGCGGAGAAGTTCCGCCGGATGGATGGGGAGATCTATACGGAGGAGACGGAAGACGCATTCTGCGTATGGCGTGCCGAGCTGGAGAAGGAGGAAAAAAGCTGCGTTTTCGGCATGGATATTTTCCTGAAACAGGGCAAGCTGTGGCGTCGGGAGCGGGAAGAGCATGTGGAGTATGTCTATTCCGCAGAAGAGATCACCGCAATGTTGGAGGCGGCCGGCTTTTCCCGTCCGCAGGTTTTCGGCGGCCTGCCGCTGAGGCCGATCACGGGGGAGGAGGACCGGCTTTTTTTCCTTTCCGGCGGGGAAAAATAGGGCGAAGAAAAAAACGGCGGAAAATCAGAAAAACGCCTTGACTTTTCCGCCTGTATGTTGTATTATTCAACACGCCGCTTGAGAAATGTGCTTGTGGCGAGCGTTTAATGGGAGCATAGCTCAGCTGGTCAGAGCACATGCCTTACAAGCATGGGGTCACAGGTTCGAGCCCTGTTGTTCCCACCAATGTGGCCCGGTAGTTCAGTCGGTTTAGAACGCCAGCCTGTCACGCTGGAGGTCGACGGTTCGAGCCCGTTCCGGGTCGCCATATGCCTCGGTAGCTCAGTTGGTAGAGCAGCGGACTGAAAATCCGCGTGTCGCCGGTCCGACTCCGGCCTGAGGCACCATCCCGCTTTAAGCGCGGGATCCTGCGGGCGTAGCTCATTTGGCAGAGCGCCACCTTGCCAAGGTGGAGGTAGCGAGTTCGAATCTCGTCGCCCGCTCCAAAAAAGCACTTGCTTCAAGCAAGTGCTTTTTGTTTATCGCTCCGCGCTAAACCGTCATTTCCATGTATCTGCGATAGGTCGAAAACCCGACCGCCTCATAAAAGGCCAGCGCATCCTGATTGAATTCCCACATGTTCAGTTCGATCCGATGATACCCTTTTTCCTTGGCATAGGCGCGGATGAATTCGATCAATGCGGCGGCTATCCCTTGTCTCCGAAATGCCTGATCAACGCAAAACTCATCAATATCCAGGTAATCCCTTTCGAACATATATGGAGTCTCCGGCTTCCGTACATGGTGCAGGACCGCAAAACCGCAAATCGTCCCGTCAAATTCCGCTACGATGATTTCCTTTTCCGGGTCGCTCCGGATCACATGGATGTAATCCCGCAGTTCATCGGGGAAGCCCGGCTTGAATACCGTCGGCTTTCCCGCAATATGGATGTCGTTGACCTGCTTTCGGAGTTCGTTGACCCGATCCAATTCCGTTTCTGCAGCAAATCGAATTTCCATGGCTCCCTCTCCCGCCTGATTAATTTATGTTGTGCAAAGACAGCACCATCCCGCTGAAGGGATGGTGCTGAGCCTTCTTTGGAGAGTCAGTTCTCCGCTTTATCTGCTGTGACGGCGATATGCAGCTCATCCAGCTGCTTCTGCTCCACATAATTGGGGGCGTCCATCATCAGATCCTGGGCGTTTTTGTTCATGGGGAAGGGGATGACCTCGCGGATCGTTTCCACCCCGGCCAGGAGCATGACCATCCGGTCCACGCCGGGAGCAACGCCCGCATGAGGCGGCGCACCGTAGCAGAAAGCATTGTACATCGCGGGGAATCTCGCTTTCACGTCGTCTTCGCCCAGACGGACGAATTCAAAGGCTTTGATCATGATCTCCGGATCATGGTTCCGCACCGCCCCGGAGGAAAGCTCCACTCCGTTGCAGACGATATCATACTGTTCCGCCATGATGCTCAGGGGATCGATTTCTCCCCGCTCCGCCTTCAGCAAGGTTTCCAGACCGCCGCTGGGCATGGAGAAGGGATTATGGCAGAACTCCAATTCACCGGATTCCTCGCCGATCTCGTACATGGGGAAGTCCACGATCCAGCAGAATTCGTACCGTTCCCGTTCAAAATGCCCATCGCAGGCGGGACCGAAGGTCTTGATGGCAACCCCGGCGGTTTTCTGAGCCTGGGCGCGTTTGCCGCTGCAGAGGAGCACCAGGGTATCCGGCTTCAATCCCAGTGCATCGGTAAGGGCAGCCTGCTTCTCCGGAAGGAATTTCGCCACACCTCCGGCGAGCATGCCCTTTTCATCCAGCTTGAACCAATATGGCTTGGCTCCGGCCTGCACCTCGCAGTCGGCCAGGAGCTTGTCGATCTGCTTCCGGGTCAGCTTGCATCCGGAGATCGGGATCGCCTTGATTTCACCGGCGGCAAAGGGCTCAAAGCCACAGTCCGCCAACAGGCCGGTCACGTCCGTGGCGGTCAGGTCGATCCGAAGGTCCGGCTTATCGGAACCGTAGGTCTCCAGGGCTTCCAGATAAGGAATGCGCCGAAACGGAGGCTGGGAGGCTATGTTGTATTTTCCGTATTCGGCAAAGATGGGGGGAAGCACATCTTCGATCACGGCGAAGACGTCCTCCTGGGAAGCAAAGGCCATTTCCATATCCAGCTGGTAGAATTCCCCCGGACTGCGGTCTCCGCGGGCATCCTCATCCCGGAAGCAGGGGGCGATCTGAAAATACCGGTCGAAGCCGCTGACCATCAGCAGCTGCTTGAATTGCTGAGGAGCCTGGGGAAGGGCATAGAATTTCCCCGGATGCTTTCTTGCCGGAACCAGATAGTCCCTTGCCCCCTCCGGGGAGGAAACGGTCAGAATGGGCGTTGTAATCTCCAGAAAGCCATGCTCCTGCATGGCCTGCCGCAGAGCAGCGATCACCTTGCTGCGGAGGATGATATTCTCCTTGACGGCAGGGTTCCGAAGATCCAGATACCGGTATTTCAAACGGGCGGATTCGTCGGCCTCCCTGCTTCGGTTGATTTCAAAGGGAAGCTCCCCGTAACGGCAGCGGCCAAGGATCTCGACCTTCTCCGGAACGATCTCAATTTCTCCGGTGGCCTGCTTGGGGTTTTTGGAGTCCCGTTCCCGCACCACGCCCTCGACGGAGATGGTGGATTCCTTATTGATCGCCCGGAAGACCTTCAGCATTTCCTCGCTCTCGATCACCAGCTGGGTCGTACCGTAAAAGTCGCGGACCACGGCAAAGGCAAAACCGCTGCCCACGATCCGAAGGTTCTCCAGCCAGCCGGAAAGCTTCACCTGCTGACCCACGTGCTCCAGCCGGAGCTCGCCGCAGGTATGGGTACGCATTTGTGTCATTTTACTCTTGTTTCCTTCCTTCCTGAACGGGCCTGCCCCGTTCAGGGAGCCCGGTATGGATCGTATCCGCCGCTTGAGACGGGGAGAGGGTCTGCTGTTCGCCGGTACGGAGGTCCTTCAGAGAAACGGTGCCGGCGCTGCGTTCATCTTCGCCCACCACAACGGCAAAGGGAATATGCAGCTTATCCGCGTAAGCAAACTTGGCCTTGGCCTTTTTCTGCTCCATATAGACCTGGCAGCGGATACCTGCGCCGCGCAGAATGGTCGCGGCCTGCACAGCCCAGTCCAGCACGTCGCCCATGGGGATGACCAGCGCGTCGCAGGGGGGAACGATCGCTTCATCCCGCAGAAGACCTTGATCCTGAAGGATGAAGAAGAGGCGGGAAACGCCTATGCTCACCCCTACGCCCGGCAGCTTGCGGTCTGTATAATATGCGGCGAGGTCATCATATCGTCCGCCGGAGCACACGGAGCCCACCTCGGGATGATCCAGAAGGGTGGTCTCATACACCGTTCCCGTGTAGTAATCCAGCCCGCGGGCTATGGTCAGATCCAGCCGCCATTTGTCCTCCGGCACGCCGAAGGCGGGAAGAAGGCCGGTCACCAGCTTGAGCTCCCGGATCCCCTCATCCAGCGCAGGATCGCTTCCGGCGAGGGAATCCAGCATCGCTGCAGGGTCAGGGGCGGAGACCATGCTCATGAGCTTTTCCGCCGCATCGGGAGCGACGCCCAGATCATCCACCAACAGGGCGGCGACCTTATCCGCACCGATCTTATCCAGCTTGTCGATGGCGGTCATCACCGACTGGGCCTGATCTCCCAGTCCAAGCCAGGAGAAGAGGCCGTTCAGCAATTTGCGGTTATTGATGCGGACCTGGAACCGGTCCAGGCCAAGGCGGCTGAAAACGGTGCAGATGATCGCCACCATCTCCGCCTCGTTGGATGGGTCCAGGCTCCCGTCGCCGATGACGTCAACGTCCGCCTGGTAAAACTCCCGGAAGCGGCCGCGCTGAGCCCGCTCCCCACGGTAGACCTTGCCGATCTGGTACCGGCGGAAGGGGAAAGCCAGCTGGCCTGCGTTCATGGCCACATATTTGGCCAGGGGAACGGTCAGATCAAAGCGCAGGGAAAGGTCAGTGTCTCCCTTTTCGAAGCGGTAGATCTGTTTTTCTGTCTCTCCGCCGCCCTTGGCCAGAAGGATCTCGGAGGCCTCCATCAGCGGCGTGTCAATAGGGGTAAACCCAAACAGGGAATAGGTATCCCTGAGAATCTGCTGTATCGTCTGCATTTGGCTCTCCCGGTCCGGAAGCAATTCCAGAAAACCGGAGAGCGTTCTGGGTTTGATTCTCTCCACGGTTCGATGATTTCCTTTCTGTTTCGTTCAGCGTTTTTTCGGATTGACGATATCCCGCCAAGCCAGGTCCCCTCGCTGGAGACCCATGATCAGCATTTCCGCCGTTGCCACGTTGGAGGCAAAGGGAATGCTGTATTGATCGCATAGTCTGGCAATGAGTCCCATGTCCTCCATGTACTCCGGCGCCTTCGGATCTGCGAGAAAGAGCACCATATCGATCTCATTGTACGAGATACGGGCCGCGATCTGCTGAATGCCGCCCTGGCTCCTGGATAAATACTTCTGCACCTCCATGCCGGTGGCCTCGGTGATGAGGCGGGAGGTGGTATTGGTTGAGCAAAGACTATGTGCGGAAAAAATTCCGCAGTATGCAATACAAAGCTGAACCATGAGCTCCTTCTTGTTGTTATGAGCGATGAGGGCGATATTCATAAACTACCTCCTTAACGGCACGGACTTTCCGTCCAGCCGTTTCGCAATGCGTCGAAATGCGGCGGCGGCGCCGCGGCGGGAAAGGGAGAGCAGGGGTTTCCCCGAGGCCAGCGCCAGGGCGACGCTTTGGTCCTCTGGGACATATCCGATCAGCTGCAGTCCCACCGAGTCAATGGTGTCGTCAAGCGTGGCTTCCGTGCTGCGCAGAAAACGCCGGGATACGCGGTTGATCAGAAGCCTGGCCTTGCTCAGGCCGTGCTCTGCGAGGACCTGAGCGGCCCTGGCCGCATCCCGCTGGCTGCAGGGATCCGTGGTGGCGACAACAAGGGCGAGATCTGCCCAGGATGCCCACTGCGAGGGGGTGCTGAGACCGCCGGGACAGTCCAGCAGGCAGTAATCAAAATCCCGCTTCAGTTCGGGGATCAGAGTTTCAACGCCGTTTTTCGGCGGCTCCATGGGCGCCGCCAGCAGAAAAAGGGCGGGGAACTCCCGCGAGGGAGTCAGAGCGTCTTCCAGCCGGCAGCGCTCCGCCAGAACGTCACCGTAATCCAGAATTGCACAATCGCCCAGCCCGAGGCACAGATCCAGGTTCCGCAGTTCCGCGTCCGCATCCAGGCAGACGACCCGTCGGC
>JBGUZS010000062.1:0-3578 GCA_045223835.1 Oscillospiraceae bacterium
CCGAAGGTGCCGCTGCCCAGGAATTCCCGGATGACGCACATGACGATGAGCACCAGGGTATAGCCGACGCCCTGGAAGATCCCATCCAGCGCGGAAGCGGCGACGCTGTTTTTGGAGGCAAAGGCCTCCGCCCGGGCCAGGATGATGCAGTTCACGACGATCAGGGGGATGAACACCCCCAGGCTCTCGGAAAGACTGGGCAGAAAGGCCTGCATCAGCAGGTCCACGATGGTGACGAAGCCCGCCACCACCACGATATAGCAGGCGATGCGGATGGTGCTGGGGATGATCCTCCGCAGCAGAGAGATCACGATATTGGAGCAGGTGAGGATCACGATGACGCTCACCCCCATGCCGATGCCGTTGAACAGGGTGGTGGTGATGGCCATGGTGGAGCACATGCCCAGGAGCTGCACCAGCACGGGGTTATTGGTCAGGAGACCCTCCCGGAATTGCTTTTTCACGTTCATGCCTTACTGCCCCCCTTCCTTGATCAGTTCCCCTGCCGCGGCCAGGGCCGCGTTCACCCCGTTCGTCACGGCGGTGGAGGTGACGGTGGCGCCGGTGAGGGCGTCGATCTCGCCCCCCTGCTTCCGGAGCCTGACGCTTCCGCTCCTGCCGACATACTGGCTGCGGAAGCTCTCCCGTGCGGCGTTGGCCCCCAGGCCGGAGGTTTCAGACATGGTAACGATGCTCACGCCGGTGACCTTCCCGGAGGTATCCACGCCCACCAGCATATCGATGGTCCCGCCGAAGCCGGAGGGAGTCACCTCGATGACCCAGCCTCCGTCCCCGGCCTTGAACACCGTCTTGACCAGAGGCTCGCCCTCATACAGGACCTGGCTGTACTCGTTGGACGGCAGCACCGCCTTCATGGCGGCCTCGATCTTCCGGGACTTATGTTCTTCGATGGGATCGGCGGTCACCTTGTTCACCAGCCCCAGCAGGAAGGCGACGGCGGCGCCGAAGAGGAGGAGGGTGAGCAGGGTCCGGAGCATGCCGGGACCGGAGCGGCGGGTCTCTTCTTTCATTTCGCCGCCTCCTTCCCCTTCTTCTCCTTCACCGCGCCGAAGCGCTTGGGCGGCAGGGCCTTATCCAGCAGCCATACCGCGGCGTTCATGATGAGGATGGCATAGCTGACCCCCTCCGCATAGGCGCCGAAGCGGCGGATGAAGAGGGTGAGCAGACCACAGCCCACGCCGTAGACGATCTGGGCCCGGGGATTAACGGGGCTGGTGACGTAATCCGTCGCCATGAAGAAGGCGCCCAGGATCACGCCGCCGGAGCAGAGCTGCCACCCCGTCCACAGCAGCCGGGGATTCCCCTGGGGGAAGAGAAAACTGATCACCGCGACGGTGAGGAGGAAGCTCAGGGGGATGCGCAGGGTGATGACCCGGCGGATGAGCAGATAGCCGGCGCCCAGCAGCAGGGCGAAGGTGCTGATCTCCCCCAGGGATCCCCCCACCTGGCCCAGAAAGCTCTGGAGCAGGGTGACTCCCTCCGGCAGCCTGCCGCCGGCCATATCCGCCAGGGGCGTGGCCCGGGTGACGGCGTCAGCGGCGGAGAGCTGGAAGAAGCCCGTATAGCTCAGGGGCTCCATCCAGGTCGTCATGGCCACCGGCCAAGAGAAAAGGAATACCCGGCCCGCCAGGGCGGGATTCATGAAGTTTTTCCCCAGGCCGCCGAACAGCTCCTTCACCACCACGATGGCGAAAAAGTCCCCGATGATGAGAATCCACAGGGGGATGGTCGCCGGCAGGCAGAAGGCCAGCAGGGTGCCTGTGACCAGCGCGGACAGGTCCCCGATGCTTTGGGGCTTCTTCAGCAGCTTCCGGTAGGCCCACTCGAAGAAGACGCAGGCGGCGCAGCTCACCAGGGTCGCCAGGATGGCCCGGAAGCCGAACATATAGGCCGCCACGCCCAGGGCGGGAACCAGGGCGATGAGCACATCCAGCATGATGGAGCGGGTGTCCTCGTCGCTGCGGATATGGGGGGATACCGAGATAGAGAGCAGGCGCTGCTTCGCCTTTTCCTGATCCATTTCTGCCACCTCCCTATTTCTTGTTCTTGACCTGCACCTTGCCGTCCTTGAAGGCCTGCACCAGCTGCAGGCGTCCCGGGCAGGCATAGGCGCAGCAGCCGCACTCGATGCAGTCCGTGATATGCAGCCGTTCCAGCTCAGCCGTCTCCCCCTTCCGCTCGGCGGCATAGAGGTACAGAGGCTGCAGATGCATGGGACAGGCGGCCACGCAGCGGCCGCAGCGGATGCAGACGGCGTCCTCCTTCGCCCGGTTCTGGGCAGGCATCAGGCCCAGAACGGCATTGGTACCCTTGATCACGGGGACAGAGAGGTCGAAGACGGCGTTGCCCATCATCGGCCCGCCCAGCAGGACCTTATCCACATCCTCCTTCAGTCCCCCCGCCGCTTCCACCAGCGCGGAGACCGGGGTCCCCACCCGGCACAGGAAGTTGCTGGGTGCGGCGATGCCGGGGCCGGAAACGGTGACCACCCGCTGGATGGAGGGCAGACCCTCCTCCGCCAGGCAGTTGACGCACCAGCAGGTAAAGGCATTGAAAACGATGCAGGCCACGTCCGCCGGCAGCCCTCCGGGGGGTACCTGCCGCCCGGTGACGCTTTGGATGAGCTGCTTCTCCGCCCCCTGGGGGTAGCGGGTGCGCAGGACATGGAGCCGGATGCCGCATCCGGGATCCAGCAGCTTCTTCAGGCCGGCGATGGCCTCGGGCTTGTTCCCCTCCACCGCCAGGACCGCCTCCGGCAGGTCCAGCATCCGCATCAGGTACCGGATGCCGCCGATCACCTGCTCCGGCTGCTCCGTCAGGATCCGCTGGTCCGCCGTGATATACGGCTCGCACTCTGCGGCGTTCACGATCATGGTGTCCACCTTGCCCAGGCCGCTGGAGATCTTGACATGGGTGGGGAAGGTGGCGCCGCCCATGCCTACGATGCCGCCGTTCTTCACCAGCTCCAGCAGGGCGTGGGGGTCCTTCTCCAGCTCCTCCCGGTGGGACCTGATGCTTTCGTCCGGCGTATCCAGCCCGTCGTTATCGATGACGATGCTCATGACCCTCTGTCCGTTGGGGTGCAGCCTGGGCTCCACCGCCGCCACGGTGCCGGAGACGCTGGAATGGATGGGCGCCGCCACAAAACCGGTGGTTTCGGCGATGAGCTGGCCCATTTTCACTGTGTCCCCCTTCTGCACCACGGGCTTGCAGGGAGCGCCGATATGCATGCTCACGGGGATCACCACCTGGGGCGGCGGGGGCAGGGGCGTAATGGGTGAGGCGGCGGAATACCGCTTGCCGTCATCCGGGTGTATACCGCCGAAAAAGCCGTGCTTCATGGCGAAACACCTCCGATCTTTTCAGAATCGCCTGCGGAATCTTAATATCTGATTATAGCACAGGAGCTCTGCATTCGTCCACATGAATCGGCAAAAATTGCAAAATAATGTGTGCATTATGGACAAAAACCGGTCCGGGCGGGACCGGTTTTTGATGTCATCCGGACTAAAGGGAGGAAAGCGCCTCCACGGCGATGCGCACCGCCCCCTCCGTAT
>JBGUZS010000063.1:0-9528 GCA_045223835.1 Oscillospiraceae bacterium
ATCGACCAGTTTCTGCTTACCGGTGAAAAAGGGGTGACACTTGGAGCAGATTTCGACCTTGATATCCTGCTTGGTAGACCCGGTGGAGATGACCTCCCCACAGGCGCACTTGATGGTAGTCTGGTAATACTTCGGATGGATCCCGTCCTTCATTGCTGGTTCACCTCTTTCTCCGATCCGTTTTTGCGAGCGTTAGATACTCTAACACAGTTTCCCTGAAATTGCAAGCCTTTTTTCGGGCGATTTATTGGTTGTAAATCTTTGCGGGGGGTGCTATAATGCAACAGAATCCCAATTTGTCATTTTGCGTAGGTTTTTCGGCTTTTTTCCGGTTTTTTTCCGGTAAAGCTGACAAGAAGGACGGCGCTTCCCGCTCATCCGGGCCGTATTCCGGGCGATGGAGCGCCGAAGGAGGAACAAACGGATGATCGAAGTATCCAATCTCACAAAAACCTATGGAAAAAAGCGGGGCATCGACCGCCTCTCTTTCACCATCGGGGACGGGGAGATCGTGGGTTTCCTTGGGCCCAACGGCGCGGGAAAATCCACTACCATGAACATCATCTCCGGGTACCTGTCCGCCAGCTCCGGCGCCGCCCGCATCGGCGGCATCGATATCCTGGAGGATCCGGTCTCCGCCAAACGGCAGATCGGCTATCTGCCGGAGCAGCCGCCCCTGTACCTGGATATGACCGTTGCGGAATATCTGGACTTCATCTTTGACCTGAAGGTCCCCTCCGGGGAGCTGAAGCGCTCCGCCCATATCGGCGAGATCTGCGAGCTGGTGGGCCTGAAGGAGCATTACACCCGGGTGATCCGCAACCTGTCCAAGGGCTATAAGCAGCGCGTCGGCCTCGCCCAGGCCCTCATCGGCAACCCCGAGGTCCTGATCCTGGACGAGCCTACCGTCGGCTTGGATCCCAAGCAGATCATTGAGATCCGCAACGTCATCAAGGGCCTGGGAAAAAACCGCACCATTATCCTCTCCACCCATATCCTGCAGGAGGTCAGCGCCATCTGCGAGCGGGTCCTGGTCATCAACAACGGCCAGATCGTGGCGGACGACAAGCCGGAGAATCTCTCCGCCATGATCACCGGGGACCGGAAGCTCACCGTGCGGGTGGCAGGCCCCAGGGATTCCGTCCGGAAGCTCCTGCGGAGCATCGAGGGCGTCCGCTTCGCGGATGTGACCGTCCAGGCGGAAAAGGGCTCCTACGACTTCCTGGTGGAAGCCCGGCCCAATGTGGACATCCGCAAACCCATGTTCGCCGCCCTGGCCAAGGCCGGCTACCCCATCCTGCAGCTGAAGAGCATGGACCTCAGCCTGGAGGATATCTTCCTCAAGCTGGTGGAGGAGAAGAAAAAGCAGCGGGATCCCCATAACAAGGCCCCCAAGAAGGTGCCCGGAGAGGTCGCCCTGAACGTCAGCGGCGGCGAAGGATCCGACCCGGAGGCCAACGCCTCCCCGGAGCCGTCCGAGCCGCCTGAACCGGCGGAGGAAGCGGTTGCCCCGGCATCCGAAGGCAAGGAGGAGGAGATCTGATGTCCGCGATCTATAAACGGGACCTGAGAGCCTATTTCACCTCTCCGGTCGGCTATGTGTTCATCGCAGCCTTTCTGTTCGTGATGAACCTGGTGTTCTTCCTGATGAACATGCTCACGGGAGAAAACCGGCTCACCACCTGCTACACCATCATGCTCTACGCCATGATGGTCCTGGTGCCCATCCTCACCATGCGCACCTTCAGCGAGGATTATAAGCAGAAGACGGATCAGCTCCTGCTCACCTCCCCCGTGCGGCCGGCGGGCATCGTGATGGGCAAGTTCCTGGCGGCCTACACCGTCTTCGTCATCACCCTGGCGCTCATGCTGGTGCAGGTCATCATCATCGCCGCCATGAGCACCCCCAACGCAGCCATCATCGTCGGCAACTATATCGCCCTGCTGAGCGCGGCGGCCGTGTACATCTCCATCGGCTGCTTCGTCTCCTCTCTGACGGAAAACCAGCTGGTGGCGAACATCGCCACCCTGGCCATCAACGTGACCCTGTTCCTGCTGGACTTCGCCTATGACCTGGTGAACGTGGGCTGGATCAAGCAGATCCTCTACTGGATCAGCATTTACCGCCGGTTCAACACATTCTACGTCGGCGTTTTCTCCGTGGCCGACTTTGTATTCTATCTCTGCGTCTCTGCCGTCTTCCTTTTCCTGACCGTCCGGGTCCTGGAAAAGAAGCGCTGGAGCTGAGGGGAAGGAGGTACGACACATGAAGCGCAGAAAAGAAGACGAGCTGCTGAACGAAGGTCTGATCGACGCCGAGCTTGCGGCGGAAGAAGAAGAGATCAAAAGCCGGAAATTCAAGTACGGCACCCTCGCCACCATCTTTACCATCATCTTTATCGTAGCCGTTATCCTGGTGAACGTGCTCCTGGGCTATATGACCAAGCGTTTCGTCTGGGAATTCGATATGACCCGGGAAGGCCTGTTCGAGATTTCCGAGGATACCAAGGAGGTCATCGACGACCTGTCGCGGGACGTGCTGATCACCGTTCTGGCGGACGAGACCGATTACCGGGACTCCACCGAGCTGCTGAGCAACCTGTATGAGATCCTGCAGCGATACGAAGCCCTGGGCGGCGGCAAGATCAAGGTCCGGTATATCAGCCCCAACATGAACCCGAAGATCTTTGACCAGTATAACGAGCTGGGCGACCTGAGCTCCAACTATATTATTGTGGAGAGCGACCTGCGCAAAACCTATATGCCCCCCACCAGCATGTACAACATGAAGGTGGATCAGGAGACCAACACCACCTACTATGTCGGCCTCCGGGCTGAGCAGCGCCTCACCTCCGCCCTGCTCTTCGTCACCCAGGAAACCGTGAACACCGCCGTCTATATCCGCGGCCACGGCGAGGACTACGGCCTGGATGAGCTCTCCGGCCTGCTGGTGAAGATGAACTACGATACCAGCAATATCATCCTGGCTCAGGAGGATATCCCCGAGGAATGCAACCTGATCATCATCTCCTCCCCGGACACGGACTACAGCAAGGAGGAGACGGATAAGCTGCATGAGTTCTTCATGCGGGGCGGCGACGCCATCATCTCCATCACTCCCCAGACCAGCACCGAGCTCACCAACCTGAACATCCTCTTTGAGGAATGGGGCGTCAGGTACGAGAACAAAATGATCCTGGACAACTACCAGAGCCTCAGCGGCTATCCCATGTACGTGGTGCCCACCATCGCCACCATCGAGAATGTGACGGAGAAGCTGAACACCCGGAACTACTTCGCCATCATTCCCGCCGCCATGCCCATTGAAATGACCGGCACCGAAACCGCCTCCGTAAAGGTCCGGGCCCTGATGACCTCCTCCTCCCGGTCCTACGCCAAGGATCTCTCCGCCGCCTTCACGAACTACGACCAGACCGAGGAAGACGACGTGGGTCCCTTCAACATGTGCGTCATCTCCGAGTATGTGGTTTCGGACAAGAACCTGAACTACACCCGCAGCGACCTGCTCTTCTGCACCGCAGGCCTCATTTCCGACACCGTGCTGAGCCCCAAGGCCTCCAACTTCCTGAACGCCCAGTTCATCGAGACCGTGGTGGACTATATCAGCGAATACAACGACGTGGTGGTCATTGAGGACAAGAACTTTGAATCCAACACCCTGAATATCCTCACCTGGCAGGTCCGGGTCGTCCTGTGGGTCGTGGTCATCGCCATGCCCCTCGCCATCCTGGCCATCGGCATCATCATCTGGTCTAAGAGGAGACATCTGTAATGTCCAAGAACATCAAGCGCATCCTGATCGCCGGAGGCGCGGTGGTGGTCTTAGCCCTGGCCTTCGTGATCCTCAAATTCGTATTTCCGGAGGAGGAGACGCCCGTTGAGCTGGTCTCCCCCTCCCCCACCGCCACGGAAGCGCCGGTGTATTACGTCATCAAGGCCTCCGGCAACGAGGTGGTGCGGTTCGACTGCACATATGAGGACGGCAGCACCTTCGAGATCAATATCTCCCAGAAGGAAAACGGTCTGTATGAGTATGCCGCCGTGCCGGACGACACCTTCTTCGGATACAACACCTCCAAGTTCCGCTCCATGATGTATACCTTCACCTCCCTTACCGGAACGGCGCTGGTGGAGGCGGATCCGGAGGACCTGTCCATTTACGGGCTGGATGAACCCCAGTTCACCATCACCATCACCTTCAGGGATGATTCCCATGTCACCCTGTACGTGGGCAGCATGACCCCGGTGCAGCGCAACTACTATGTCATGACCGAAGAGGATCGGATCGTGTACACCGTGGGCAATTACCTGGGCGAGCTGCTCATGCGGAAGCCCTATGAATTCCGCAACGTCGCCTCCTTCCCCAAGTATGAGGAGGAGGAGGTCTACACCAACATCAACCATGTCATCATGACCCGGCGGGACGGCACCCCCGTGGAGCTGTGGCTGGATAAAGAGTTCACCATGCCGGACAACAAATCCTCCTCCGTATACATGATGACCCAACCGGTGGTCTCCTCCTGCGCGGACGAGAAGATCGAAAGCCTGCTGGATATCCTGGCCACCATCACCTATGGGGACATCATCGGGGACATCACCCCGGACCAGTTCAAGGAATACGGCTTTGACAAGCCCGCCCGGCTGTATCTGGAGGACATTTCCGGCAATATCCTCGACCTGACCATCGGCACCACCTTCTCCGGCTCCGCCTATGCCTGCCTGGGCCGGCAGTACGACGCTTACCAGGCCGGGGAGGTGGATTACCTCACGGTGCTGCGGTATTCGGAAGACGATTTCGAGTGGGTGAACATCAACTACATGAACCTGCTTATCCGGGCCATCTGGATCATCAACATCCACGACGTGGAATCCATCACCTACGATTTCGACGGCGAGATCTTCGTCATGGAGCTCTATGAGTACGACGACGTCACCGGCTCCGGCGTGGATGTGGTCCGCACCTGCAGCCACATCAACGGAAAGGATATCCACGAGACCAACACCAAGCGGATCTTCTCCCGTACCCTGAACTTCCGGGAGGTCAATACCCTGACGGACAGCATCACCTATGATGCGGATTACTCCTACTCCATCACCGTGAAGCTCAAGAGCGGAGAGGAGCGCCAGATGACCTTCCACCGGATCAACGACCGGCAGTACGCCTGCGTGGTGGACGGGGTGGCGGAGTATTACGTATACTCCGGCAATATCCAGACCCTGATGACCGCCATCGAGCGGGCCATGGACGACCGGGAGGTATCCCTGGTGTACACCAACTGAGTTTTCAACGAATTGCGAGATTCCCCTGAGCCAAGGCTCAGGGGAATTTTCTTTTTTGGTATTGCAATAATATTACCATGCATATATAATGCAAAACAAAGGAGGGATGCTCTATGCCCAGTACCACCAATATCTGCATCCGTGTCGATACGGAACTAAAAGCCGAAGCCGAAGCCCTGTTCAGCGAGCTGGGAATGAATCTGACCACCGCCGTTACCGTTTTTCTTCGCCAGGCGGTGCGGGAGAGTCGGATCCCCTTTGAGATCAAATGGGACCGTCCAAATAAGGACACCATGGCGGCCATGCGGGATGCGGTGAATATCGCCCGGGATCCGAAGGCCAAGGGCTACGAGGACCCGAAAGACCTGTTCAAGGATCTGGAGGGCAATGGACCGGGGGGCAGGGACTAGGAGGCGAGAGCTCCGGGGCTCAGCAGTTGGCATCCGGCACTTTGGCTTCCCCTCGGGGAAGATGCCATCCGCCGTCCCCCGCAAGGCGGATGACCGACGAGGGTGCCTTTAGCTCCGCCGCAGCGGGCCACGGGATCCCCCTCCAGTTGATTCATTTCATACAAAGTAAAGGAATGTACGCCGATGAAATACATCGTCAAACCCACCGCCCAGTTCGAGCGGGACTATAAGCGGGCCATACAGAAGGGCCGGGATATGGGGCCGCTGAAAGCGGTGATCGCCGCCCTGGCGGCGGGAGAGCCCCTGCCCGGAGAAAATCGGGACCGTCCCCTCTCCGGCCGGTGGGCCGGGTACCGGGAATGTCAGGCTTCCCCGGACCAATATCTGATCTACCGGATCGACGGGGATATCCTGGTCCTCACCCTGACCCGCACCGGGAATCTGACCGAACTCTACGGCCAGGGAGGAACCGCCATGAAAAAATCCACCTCGATCCGCATGCTGCTCCGCAGCCCTGTGAAGACCGCCGTCACCCTGCTGCTCATCGCGGCGGCGTCCTTTCTGTTCCTCTATAACCTTCTGGACTATGCCATGACCAAGCGGGAGTACGACCGGACCTATGGACAGTATCACGGGGTATTCAGCGTTCTGCATCCGGAGGATCGGGAGGTACGCGGGTCAGGCATGACCTTTTTCCTCTCTGACAAAGACGGGAACCCGGCTTATGCGGGCAGCTTTCCCTACGAACAGTACCACCAGCGCAGCCTGAGCGGAGACGAGCTGGCATTCCTCTCCGGTCTGCCCTATGTGAGCAGGACGGAGAAGCGATACATGACCGGCGGCCTTGCGGATTTCCCCCGGCTGACGGAATACAACAGCGACCTGCAATACAGGCGGTTTGAAAACACCTTCCGGGTGGTCTTCGAGGCCACCTACGACGGGATGACTCCAGATCTCCGCAAACTGAATCTTTCCGCGCTCAACGGAAGCGGTGTGGAGCTGGGGATCCGCCTGACGGACGTGAAGGTGCTGGCGGGGAACGAGGAGGACCTTAAGCAGTCCAGGGCATATATTGACAGAAGGACCCTGTCCGCGGCGGTCAACGCATTGCTTCCGGATCGGGAGGCCGCGCCTACCCTGACCCCGTTCTTTACCGTTGCCCAGGTATCCGCCTGCGCGGACAACCCCATCACGACGGAGGATATCCTGGCCCTGGAACAGGGACAGCGCTATGTGTTCGTCGCCTCCGTTGACCCCTTCGCCTCCGGCATGTCCGGCATCCAGGAGGAGGGCAGGTATACTTTCCTGGGGGACGATTCCCTCTATGGCACATGGAGCCCGATCACCCCGCTGGCGGGAGAACCGGAGGATTATCTGGAGACGGAGAAGTTCGCCGGACTTCGGCAGATGATGGAGATCATCGAAAGGGATAAGAATACCTTGGACGTGAACTACCTGGAGGATATGCAGAGCCTCCAGCGGTACCAGGAGAAGCTGCTCCTGCCCGCCCTTGGACGGATGCTCACCCCGGAGGACAGTGCGGAACACCGTCCCGTCTGCGTCGTTTCGGAGAACCTGGCCAAGGCCAGGGGGGTGGAGGTGGGGGATACCCTGCATCTGGAGCTGGGGGACCGGCTCCTGGAGCAGAATGCATACTTCGGCGCCGTGGCCTACAGCCCCATGCGCTATGCGGAGCGCTGGACCGGACAGGATTTCACCGTCGTGGGCACCTTTACGGAGGGCAGCTGGTATTACGGGGATAACGCGGTGTTCGTTCCTCTCTCCTTCCTGCCGGAAACGGCGGATACGGCAAACCATGAATTCAAGCCTAAAGAAGTGAGCTTTGTTATCGGGGACGCGGACAGCATCATTCCCTTCCGGGACGAGATCCTGCCCAGGCTCGCGGATATGGGGCTGGAGTATACTTTCTTTGACGGAAACTGGCCTGCGGTGCGGGAACAGATGGAACAGGCGGGGAGCCTGAGCCTGGTGAAGCTGCTGGCCTTCGCCTTCTCCGCGGTTCTGGTGATGCTGCTTACCGTCTATCTGTACATCCTGCGGAAGAAGAGGGAATACGCCGTCATGCGGGCACTGGGCTGCCCTGCCCGGCAGGCTCAGGGAGCGCTCCTGTTTCCCCTTCTGGTCCTGGCTTTCCCGGCAGTACTTCTGGGAAGCATCGGCGCGGTGATCTATACCCTGCAGGCGGCGGAGGCGAACGCGGCGGAATTTGCCGCCCTGGGCCTGACCATGGACAGCTCCATTCCCGGGAGCATCCTGGCTGCCGGCTTCGTGGGAAGCCTTCTCCTCCTGTTGGTCCTGGCCTTTCTGGCTCTGATGCGGTTGGCAAAGACGCCGCCCCTGGAGCTGCTGCAGGGGGGCAATATCCGAAAAGCGTCCCGGAAACAGACGGCCCTGCCCCCGGAGCCGGGGGATACCATGGTTTATGCGGAATTGCCGGAGCTGCCGGAGCCCGTATACCGGCCCCATACCGCCTTGCGCCACGCCCTGCGCTATGTGGGCAAACATCTCCGCCGCACGCCGACAAAATCCCTGCTGGCGGTGTTCCTGGCCCTGGCGCTGGCCTTTTCCATGGGCTTCTTTACCCTGCTGCGCAGCACCTACCGGGACCTGTACCGGAATATCCGGATCCACCCCCGTTTCCTCAACGGCTTCACGGATAACCGGGCCCGGGAGGTGGAAAAGAGCGGCTACGTTCAGGATCCCTACTACCTATACCAAAATGACAGCTGCGAATCCAACTTCGTGAACGATACCCTGATCCTCACCAACCGGCTGGAGCGGGTCACCGACGCGGAGATCGCCTGGCGAGAGGGCAAGGGACCGGAGATGTTCGGACAGAACTCGGCCTTCTGTGTGATCACCCGGGACCTGGCGGAGGAGCTGGGGTACGAGCTGGGCTCCCGGCTGGAGATCTGTAAGTACGGTTATCTCTATACGCTGCAGTCCAGCTATCCGGAGCTGACCTACGATCAGCTGGTGGAGCAGATCTACCATAAGGCCACCCATAAGCTCACCATTGCTGGCATAGCAGAGGAGGAGGGAATGAAGGTCTATGCCCCCGTGGCCGCAAGAGAGCATTTCGGCAGCATGTTCTCTGACTATATCCCCCTTGACCTGGCGGAGTATACCTTGCTCGACTATCACAAGGCCACGGAGTTCCGATCCTATGTCTTCCGGGTCCTCGCGGGCAGGCCCGGCTCCTTCTCCATGGAGACCGCCGAGGCGGACCGGGTGTATCAGACCTACCGGCTCCTGGAGCTGCTGTATCCCATCGCCTTTGCCCTGGCTCTGATCCTGGGGGGCGTCCTCCCTGCGGGGATCATCCTCCAGAGCGCCAAGGAGGCTTCCCTCCTGCGGGTGCTGGGCACCACCAAGCGCAGGACCCGGGCCATGCTCTCCCTGGAACAGGTGCTCCTCTGCCTCCTGGGTCTTCTCTGCGCCGCCGTGGGGCTCATCGGCTTGAAGGGGGTCGCCCTGCAGCCGGTATCCGGCCTCCTGTGGCTCTATGCCGCCGCTCACTTCTGTCTGTGTATCCTGGGTACTGCCGTGGCGGCGGTCTCCGTCACCCGGCGGAATGTGCTGGAATTATTACAGGTAAAGGAATAGAAACGGGGCTCCCTCTCTGAGGGAGCCTGAACAAGGAGGTAATCCCATGTCCATCATTCGTCTGGAAAATGTGACCTATACCTACCGTGGGGCGGAGGCCCCTGCGGTGAAGGGGGCCAGCTGCGAATTTGAGACCGGGGAGATGTACGCCGTCATCGGTCCCAGCGGCAGCGGAAAAAGCACCCTGCTG
>JBGUZS010000064.1:0-9089 GCA_045223835.1 Oscillospiraceae bacterium
GCTCCTCCTTCTTCCTCAAATTCAATCCCATAATCTACGTCTTATTTTTTTCGAGGAATGTGTCACCCATCATTGACGACTCTACACCGTTTTTTCCCCGCCGGCGGCGCAGAAGATTGACAGGGGCGGAAAACGTGATAGAATATATGGTCGATAATAAATGGTACGGAGGGAGCACCTTTGGCGGAGAAGAAGAAACGCGTTCCTGTCTCCAGACTGATCGTCTCCCTGGCAGCCGCGGGACTGGTATGGGCCCTGTGGGCCCTTCTGGGTCTTCCCTTCTCCAACGCCTGGTTCCTTGCCCTGCCCACCGCCGGGAGCATCCTGGCCTTCCGGGGGATCTGGTTCCTGCAGAAGCGCAGGGAGGACCGCAAGGCCGCCGAGCTCCGGGAGGCGGACGCCGCAGCCGCGGCGCTTCAGGAAAAGGAACGGCTGGCCCGGGAGGCGGACGCTGCCCTTTCCCCGCAGCAGAAGGAGGTCCTGGCGGAGGGCCGCATGGCCCTGGGGGAGCTGGGCAAGCTCTACGCCCGCATTCCGGAGGAGGGCGTCCGGAGGCGGATCATGGACCTGCTCAGCCTGACAGACCGGATCGTGGAGGACCTGCGGACGGATCCCGCCGACCTTCCCCTGATCCGCCGCTTCCTGCGGTACTACCTCCCCACCGCCATCCGCCTGCTCCATGAGTACGACCGGGCGCAGGGGGATCGGAGCCGGCTGGAGGCTCTGCTGGATGAGCTCATCGCCTCCGGCCGCGCCCAGTACGACGGTTTGTTTGCCAACGACGCTACGGATCTGGACCTGGAGATCGGCGTACTGGAGACAAAGCTCCGGGCAGAGGGGCTCTCCGCACCGGATTTTGAGCTCCCCGAATGATCGCTTCCGGGCCATGGCCCGAAACAGATACAGGAACTGAACGAAAGGAAGAGGATTATGGATTTCGAGTACAAGCCCACCCTTACCCTTGATCCCGCCGCCGAGGCCCCCAAGCCCGCCGAGCTCATCAGCTCCGCGGAAAAGAAGGTGGAGGCCCCCGTTTTCTCCATGGAGTCTCTGTCCGAGGCGGAGCGGAAGGCCGTGGAGGACTTTGCCAAAAAGATCAATATCGAGGACACCAACACCGTTCTGCAGTACGGCGCGGGCGCGCAGAAGAACATCTCCGAGTTCTCCGGCGCCGCCCTGAATACCGTGCGCACCAAGGACATGGGCGAGGTTGGGGATATGCTCACCGGTCTGGTGGTGCAGCTGAAGACCATCAACTTCGATCCTGAGGAGAAGAAGGGCCTCAAGGGTCTTTTCCGCAAGGCCAGCACCCAGATCGAGGAAATGAAAGCCCAGTATGACAAAGCCGAGGTGAGCATCAACAAGATCACCGAGCAGCTGGAGCAGCATCAGGTGGTGCTGCTGAAGGACGTGGCCATGCTGGACAAGATGTATGAGCTGAACCAGGCCTACTTCAAGGAGCTGAGCATGTATATCATCGCCGGCAAGCAGAAGCTGAACGAGTGCCGGGAGGGCAGGCTCAAGGAGCTTCTGGCCAAGGCGGAGGCCTCCGGCCTGCCGGAGGACGCCCAGGCGGCCAACGACTATGCCAGCATGTGCAACCGCTTCGAGAAGAAGATCCACGACCTGGAGCTCACCCGGATGATCTCCATCCAGATGTCCCCCCAGATCCGCATGATCCAGAACAACGACACCCTCATGGTGGAGAAGATCCAGACCTCCATCGTGAACACCATTCCCCTGTGGAAGAGCCAGATGGTCCTGGCCCTGGGCATGAGCCACTCCGAGCAGGCCATGAAGGCCCAGCGGGAGGTCACCGACCTGACCAACGAGCTGCTGAAAAAGAACTCCGAGATGCTCAAGACGGGCAGCATAGATATCGCCAAGGAGTCCGAGCGGGGCATCGTGGAGCTGGAGACCCTGAAGCAGACCAACGAGAACCTCATCAGCACCCTGGAGGAGGTCCGCCAGATCCAGGTGGACGGCGCCGCCCGTCGGCGGGAGGCCGAGGTGGAGCTCACCCGCATCGAGGGCGAGCTGCGGCAGAAGCTGCTGGATCTGAGCAAATAACGGAGGATACCCATGAAGATCAAAAAGACCCTGCTCAAGATCCTGGCCGTCATCGTCGCCCTGCTCATCCTGTTCCTCATCCTGCGGGGAGTCGTGGAAAGCACCCTGGGGAAAAAGATCGCGGACGCCTCCGCCCTGTTCGACAAGGGCACCGGGGGCCAGCCGGGGATCTCGGAGGAGCTGAGGGCCCGGCTCCAGGCGGCGGACGGTCTGCAGAATATCGCCGCCAAGTATGACCAGGTGTATGAGCAGTACTCCAAGCTGCGCAGTACGCACAATGAGCTGCGGGAGCTGCTGAACTCCGGCAGCCGCGACCTGGGCCGGATGTTCGACCTGAACCAGGCGCTGAGCGAAGGCTTCGCCGCCTGCCGGGAAGCCCTGGAGCCCCTGACGGAGGGGAAGGCCCATGCCGCCCTGGGAGAATACCAGAGCGCAATGGAGGAAGCCCAGAAGGTCATCGACAGGAGCGGGTACAACGATGCCATCCGGGAGTTCACCGACTCGGTGCTGAACCGTTTCCCCGCCAGCCTGCTGAAGGGACTGGTGAAGGAGGCCGTTCCCGCCCTGTGGGAGAGCGCGGGAGGCGCGGCATGAGCGGCATTCTCGCCGGCTTCGGCGATTGGTTCCTGGCTCTGCTCCCCGCAATGCTGGCGGTGTTCGCCGGCTGCGTGCTCTTCATTCTGCTCCTGGCCCTGCTGGGCTGCCGGATCCTGTCCGGGAAGGACCGGTCATAACCGATCCATACAGAAGTATAACCCGAGGCTGCTTTTTCGGAAGCGGCCTCGGGTTTCTGTTTTTTATTCCCCTTCCCTGCGCTGTGTCGCCAGCCGGTACAGGGCGTTTTTGTTCATCCCCGCTTCCTGGGCGGCCTGCCGTACCGCGTCCCGGAGGGAGACTCCCTCCTCCCGCAGGGCGCGGATCCGTTCCAGGGCGGCGGCCTCGTCCGGCTCGCAGCTTTCCTCCGGCGCGCCGGCGATCACCAGGACGAATTCCCCCCGGGGCTGCTCCTCCCGGTACCGGGCCAAGGCTTCCCCCAGGGTGGTGCGGACGACCTCCTCATGGAGCTTGGTGAGCTCCCGGCACAGGGCGACAGGCCGATCCGCCCCGAAATACGCCGCCAGATCCTCCAGGGCAGCTGCCAGCTTATGGGGCGCCTCATAGAAGATCATGGTACGCTTCTCCCCCCTCAGGCTCTCCAGATGCTCCATGCGGCTCTTCCGGGTGACGGAAAGGAAGCCCTCGAAGGTGAAGCGCTGGGTGGGCAGGCCGGACAGGGCCAGGGCGGTGACGGCGGCGCAGGGACCGGGCACGGCGCGTACCTCCACCCCCGCCTCGGCGCACAGGCGCACCAGATCCTCCCCCGGGTCGCTGATGGCGGGCATCCCGGCGTCCGTCACCAGGGCGCAGGTCTCCCCCGCCCGGATGCGCTCCAGGATCCTGTCGCCGCTGCCCCGGGAATTATGGGCATAGTAGCTGACCAGGGGCTTATGCAGCTCCAGGTGGTTCAGCAGCTTCATCGTGACCCGGGTATCCTCCGCGGCGATGAAATCCGCTTTCTCCAGCACCTCCCGGCAGCGCAGGGAAATATCTCCCAGATTCCCGATGGGGGTGCCCACCAGATACAGTATTCCAGCCATGCTTCACTCCTCCCCCACCAGCAGGACGGGCTCGATCTCCAGCCCGGGCCCGGCTCCCTTGCGCCCCTCCAGCAGGACGGCGCAGGGGGGCCTCTCCCGCTTCTGCACCAGTCGCAGGCGCTTGGGCTCCAGCCCCGCTGCGCGCATCTCCGTCAGCAGGTCCGTCAGCCGCTCAGGCGGGTACACCAGCGCCAGACGCCCTCCCGTCCGCAATACCCGGGCGGCGGACCGGCACAGGACTCCCGGGGGACAGCTCTCCCTCCGGGCCAGGTCCCGTTCATGCTCCGGCGATCCGGGGGCGGAGGCGGGCCAGTAGGGCAGATTCCCCGCCGCCAGATCGAAGCTCTCCGCCGGGAACAGCCGATCCAGCTCCCGGATATCTCCGCACAGGGTCTCGATCTCCCAGCCGTTCAGCGCGCCGTTCAGCCGGGTGCGCTCCGCCGCCCGGGGCAGGATATCCACCCCGGTCACCCGGAGTCCGGGGCGGCGGCCCAGCATCTGCAGGGCCAGAGCCCCGCCGCCGCAGCCCAGATCCAGGGCCCGCTTTACGCCGCCGAAGCGCAGGAACGCCCCCAGCCAGGCGGTATCCGAGCTGAGGGGAAAAATTCCCGGCTCCTGTATATAACGGGGGCCGCCGGGCCACAATTCCTCTGCCCCCGGGAAACGATCATCCATATAAGCGGAAAACCCGGGGCCGAAGCCCCGGGCAGTTTCCATAGTCCGCTCAGGCAGGATCGATGGCATTCACGGGGCAGTTCGCCGCGCAGGTGCCACAGTCCACGCACTCATCAGGATTGATGACCATCTTGTCATCTTCCTGCTTGATGCACTCCACGGGGCAGTTCTCCTTGCATACGCCGCAGGAGACGCAGACATCGGGGTTGATTTTGTAGGCCATGACCGACACCTCCAATTTCAGAATACAGGCAAATTCCGCTCTCGGCGGTATCGCCGAGAACAATCTTACCATATCTTCCCGAAAAAGCAACCTTTATTTTTGAAAATTCCTTCGGGCGGCTTATCCGAAGGGGAAAGGCGGCATCCATGGGAAAGGAAGAAAAACTGGGCTGGGGCTCCCGGCAGGTCCTGAATCTGGCTGCCTCATCGGCGGCGGAGCTGGGGCACAGCTACGTGGGCACGGAGCATATCCTGCTGGGGCTTTCCAAAGGGGATACCGGCGCGGCCTCCGGCCTCCGCGGCTGCGGCTGCGCCTATCCCCGCCTGCGGCAGCTGGTGACCGAGGCGGTGGGAACGGGGGCCCCCGGCTCCTTCCCCGCCCAGGGCTTTACCCCGGAGGCGCGCCGGTGTATCCGACTGGCCGCCCTGGAAGCTATCCGACTGGGCCGGCGGGAGATCTCCCCCGAGCATCTTCTTCTGGGCCTCCTGCGGGACGAGGACAGCGCCGCCCTCCGGCTGCTGCGGAGCACCGGGGCGGATACGGACCGCCTCTTCACCCGGGTCCTGGAAAGCCTGAGCCGGGAGAACCCCGCTCCCTCTCCCCAGCCCGGATACCGAAGCCGCCGGGAGACCCGCACCCTGGAGCAATACGCCCGGGACCTGACGGAGGCGGCCCTCCGGGGCAATCTCGACCCGGTGATCGGCCGGGAGGCGGAGCTGGGGCGGGTGATCCGCATACTCTGCCGCCGAAGCAAAAACAATCCCCTGCTCATCGGGGAACCGGGGGTGGGCAAAACCGCCATTGCGGAGGGGCTGGCGCTTCGGATCGCCTCCGGCGAGGTCCCCGAGGAGCTGCGCGCCTGCAGGATCCTCTCCCTGGACCTGGGAAGCATGGTGGCGGGGACCAAATACCGGGGCGACTTCGAGGAACGGCTGAAGGGGGTACTGGAGGAGCTCCGGGGGACGAAAAACGTGATCCTCTTCATCGACGAGATCCATACCCTGCTGGGGGCGGGGGCGGCGGAGGGGGCCATCGACGCCGCCAACCTGCTGAAGCCCGCCCTGGGCCGGGGAGAGCTCCAGGTCCTGGGCGCCACCACGACGGAGGAATACCGCCGGCATGTGGAGAAGGACGCCGCCCTGGCCCGGCGGTTCCAGCCCGTGACCGTGGAGGAGCCGGGGCGGGAGGCGGCGGCGGAGGTCCTCCGGGGCCTGCGGGAGCGGTATGAGACCCACCACCGGCTGAAGCTCACGGAGGACGCCCTGCTGGCTGCGGTGGACCTGAGCATCCGCTATCTGCCGGAGCGGTACCTTCCGGACAAGGCCATCGACCTCATGGACGAGGCCTGCGCCCGGGTCCGCATGGAGGATCCCCAAAAAAAGCAGGTGGACCGGGAGGACGTGGCGGCGGTGCTCGCCGCCTGGACGGGTATTCCCGTCCGCTCCCTGACGGAGGAGGAGAGCCTCCGATGCCTCCGGCTGGAGGAAGCCCTCCGGGAGCGGGTGATCGGCCAGGATGAGGCCGTGTCCGCCGTGGCCAGGGCTATCCGCCGGAGCCGGACCGGGCTCCGGGATCCCCGCCGGCCCCAGGGCGTCTTCCTCTTCCTGGGACCCACGGGGGTGGGGAAAACGGAGCTGTGCCGGGCTCTGGCGGAAACGGTGTTCGGGGAGGAGAAGGCTCTCTTCAAGCTGGATATGTCCGAGTACCGGGAGCAGCACCGGGTCAGTACCCTTCTGGGCTCCCCGCCGGGCTACGCGGGCTGCGAGGAGGGAGGCCGGCTCACGGACCGGGTACGGCAGCGCCCCTGGTCCCTCATCCTCTTCGACGAGCTGGAAAAGGCCCACGAGGACGTCTGGGACCTGCTGCTGCAGATCATGGAGGACGGCGTCCTCACGGATTCCCGCGGCCGCCGGGCGGACTTCCGGAACACCGTGGTCGTCATGACCTCCAACCTGGGCGCCCGGGAGCTGACGGTCGCCGGGCCCGGTCTCGGGTTCGCTCCCCGGGAGACCGGGGACCGGAAGCGCCGGGAGGCGGAGGTGCTCCGGGTGCTCCGGCAAACCTTCCGCCCGGAATTCCTGAACCGGGTGGACGAGACCCTGGTCTTCCGCCCGCTGGGGCAGGAGGACATCCGAAGGATCGCAGCGCGGATGACCGCGGAGGTCGCCGGTCGGCTGAAGGCCCTGGGGGTTACCCTGGAGATCGAGGGAGGCGCCCTGGACCTGCTGGCCCGGAAGGGCTGGGATCCCGCCTATGGGGCGAGGCCCCTGCGCCGGGCGGTGCAGGCCGCCCTGGAGGATCCGGCGGCTCAGCTGCTTCTGGAGGGCCGCCTCCGCAAGGGCGATACGGCGATCCTCCGGAGGGACGGGGATACGCTGACCCTGCTCCCCCAGGCAAACCCCGCCATTATCGCATAAGGGTCCCGGCCCGCCCGATCCCCGAAAAACTCCCGATCAGTCGTCTTATCCGTCATCCGGCAAGCTTCATCCTTCCCCGCAGACGGCTCATGCTCCGGAGGGGATCTGCCGAACCGGAGCCCCGCTTTTTCCTTTGCCCGTGCCCGATGGCCGCCCGGGAGAGGGAGAGCTGGGATTTTCCTTGCAGGGGAGCCGAAAAAGCGGTATAATAGGCAGAACAAATGTTCCATTTTCGGAGGAGAACGCCATGGCCTTTGCCCATCTGCATGTGCACAGCGAATACAGCCTGCTGGACGGAGCCTGCCGCATCGAGCGGCTGGTGCAGCGGGTCCGTGACCTGGGCCAGACCGCCGTTGCGGTGACGGACCACGGAGTCATGTACGGGGCCGTGACCTTCTACAAGGCGGCCAAGGCGGCGGGGATCCACCCGGTGATCGGCTGCGAAGTCTATGTGGCCCCCCGGGGGATGGAGGACCGGGAGCATGGCATGGACAGCGAAGCCCGGCACCTGGTGCTCCTGTGCGAAAACGAAACGGGATACAAAAACCTCTGCTATATGGTCTCCCAGGCCTTCATCCGGGGCTTCTACATCAAGCCCCGGGTGGACAAGGCCCTTCTGCGGGAGCACCATGAAGGGCTCATCGCCCTCTCCGCCTGCCTGGCCGGGGAAATACCCCGCCAGCTCCGGGAGGGAAATTACGAGGGGGCGAAGGCCGCAGCCCTGGAGCTCAGCGAGATCTTCGATCCGGAGCACTTTTATCTGGAGCTGCAGGATCACGGCTATGCCGAGCAGAAGCCGGTGAACCTGGGCCTCCTCCGCCTTCACCGGGAAACGGGCCTGCCCCTGGTCCTCACTAACGACGCCCACTACCTTACCCGGGAGGACAGCGGCGCCCAGGACGTGCTCATGTGCATCCAGACCCAGAAGACGGTGCAGGATTCTGACCGGATGCGCTTCGAGACCCAGGAATTTTACATCAAATCCGAGGAGGAGATGCGCAGTCTCTTCCCGGAATACCCGGAGGCTGCGGACAACACCCAGCGCATTGCGGAGCGCTGCCAAACGGATTTCACCTTCGGCGTTTACCACCTGCCCCAGTTCCGGCTCCCGCCGGAGGCGAAGGATGCCGGCAGCTACCTGCGCAGCCTCTGCGAAAAGGGGCTCGCAAAGCGGTATGGGGACAGGGCGGCGGAGATGCGTTCCAAGCTGGACTATGAGCTCGCCACCATCGACCAGATGGGCTTCAACGAATATTTCCTCATCGTGCAGGATTTCGTGCGCTACGCCAAGGACCAGGGGATCCCCGTCGGCCCGGGCCGGGGCAGCGCCGCCGGCAGCGTGGTGAGCTACGCCCTGGAGATCACGGACGTGGACCCGGTGAAATACAGCCTCTTCTTTGAGCGCTTTCTGAATCCGGACCGGGTGAGCATGCCGGATATCGATATCGACTTCTGCGTGGAGCGCCGGGGCGAGGTCGTTGATTATGTCAACCGGAAATACGGCAGCGACCATGTGGCCCAGATCGCCACCTTCGGCACCATGGCCGCCCGGGCGGCCATCCGGGACGTGGCCCGGGCCTTGGGCATGAGCTACGGGGAGGGGGACCGGGTAGCCAAGCTGGTGCCCGCCACCCTGAACATGACCCTGACGGAAGCCCTGCGCCTCAGCAAGCCCCTGAAGGAGCTGTACGACGGGGATCCGCAGGTGCAGAAGCTGGTGGACACCGCCATGGTGCTGGAGGGAATGCCCCGCCACGCTTCGACCCACGCCGCGGGCATCGTCATCACCCGGGACCCGGTATACACCTATGTGCCCCTCTCCCGGAACGACGATGTGGTGGTCACCCAATACCCCATGACCCAGCTGGAGGAGCTGGGCCTGCTGAAAATGGATTTCCTGGGGCTGCGGAACCTGACCGTGCTGTGGGACGCGGTGGCCCGGGTGCGGAAACGGGTCCCGGATTTCGATCTGAAGGCCATCCCCGAGGACGACAAGAACGTATACGATATGCTCACCGCGGGAAGGACCTCCGGGGTATTCCAGATGGAGAGCAGCGGCATGACCGG
>JBGUZS010000065.1:0-5735 GCA_045223835.1 Oscillospiraceae bacterium
CCCTCATCAGGCGCTCCGCGCCAGCTTCCCCCAGGGGAAGCCAGGCTACCGGTCGTCCCTGCGCCGGTGCGGCGAAGGGCACCCTGACAAGCAAACGACTATTGCCAAGCAGATTCAAAGTCGGCAAGCTGACGTTCCGCACCCGCTTGTTCCCCGCCGCGCCTTTTCCCCCTTCGCTTCAGCGCCCGCCGCACCGGGGGTGCAGGGGAACGCCCCTGCCGCGCTCTTTCCCCGGTTTCTCCCGCGTAGGAGAAATCGGGCCGCCGGAGGCAAACCTCTGTCGGAGAGAAAGACTTCTTGCCTTATCGAAAGCCGCTCCTTTCGCAGATTGTGACTGCCTGCATCATTGAAGGCCGCCCCGCCGGCGATGCGGCGGAGCAGAATTTTCTCGTTTCCCTCTTCCTTTCCCGGTAAAAGTATAGTAAAATGTACTCTCATGCGAAAGCAGAGGGAAGGAGCGGCAAGCATGGAAGCAAAATACCACCGCGTACTCATCAAAATGAGCGGAGAGGCGCTGGCGGGTTCCCTGCATAAGGGGATCGACTTCGGCTTCGTGGAAAAGCTGTGCAAGGCGGTGAAGAGCGTCGTGGAGCTGGGGGTCCAGGTGGCTATCGTCTGCGGCGGCGGGAACTACTGGCGGGGCGCCCAGGACGGGGGGGACCGGATGGTCCGCACCCGGGCGGATTACATGGGAATGCTGGCCATCACCATGAACTGCCTGGCCCTGCTGGACGGGCTGGAAAAGCAGGGGGTGGAGGCCCGGATCCAGTCCGCTCTGGGCACGGACAAGCTGGCGGAGCCCATCAACCGGGACCGGGCGGTGCGGCATCTGGAGAAGGGCCGGGTGGTCCTCTTTGCCGGCGGCACCGGAGAGCCCTATTTCACCACGGATACCGGCGCGGTGCTCCGGGCCCTGGAGGTGGATGCGGACGTGCTGCTCCTGGGAAAGAACATCGACGCCATCTACTCCGCGGATCCCAAGCAGGACCCCGGCGCCAAGCGGTACAATGCCATCACCTACCGGGAGATCCTGGAGAAGGACCTGAAGGCCATGGACGCCGCCGCCACCCAGCTGGCCATGGAGAATAAGCTGAGGCTCCACGTCTTCGGCCTGAAGGATCCGGAGAATATCCTCCGGGCCATTTCCGGGGAAGCCATCGGCACGGTAGTCAGATAAGAAAGCATGATCCTGCCGCGAAGGCGGCAGCAGGGAATAAAGGAGGCGCCAATATGAACAAGAGCGACTACGCGCAATACACCGAAAAAATGGATAAGACCATCGAGGTCATGCAGGCAAACTTCGCCGCGGTGCGCGCCGGCCGGGCCAACGCCGCGGTGCTGGACCAGATCCGGGTGGATTACTACGGCACCCCCACCCCCATCAACCAGATCGCCAGCATCGCCTCTCCCGATCCCCGGACCCTCACCATCCAGCCCTGGGACGGCAGCACCATGAAGCTCATCGAGAAGGCCATCCAGCAGAGCGACCTGGGCATCAACCCCCAGAACGACGGCCGGCTCATCCGCCTGCTCTTCCCCCAACTCACGGAGGAGCGCCGCAAGGAGCTGATCAAGCAGATCCGCAAGTACGGGGAGGAGAGCAAGACCGCCATCCGCAATATCCGCCGGGACGCCATGGAGGACTTCAAGGCCCAGAAGAAGAAATCCGAGATCACCGAGGACGATCAGAAGAACGCGGAGAAGGATATCCAGAAGCTGACGGACGACTACGTGAAGCAGATCGACCAGCTGGTGGAGAAAAAGGAAAAGGAGCTCAGCGAGATCTAATCATGGCTCTGTTCAGAAGAAAAAAGCCGGACGGCCCTCCTGGCCGTCCGGCTGAACAGCCGCGCACAGCCGTGCCGCGGCATATCGCCGTCATCATGGACGGCAACGGCCGCTGGGCAACGAACCGCGGCCTTCCCCGCACCGCGGGCCACTCCGCCGGGTCGGAGACCTTCCGCCGCATCTCCCGGTACTGCCGGGATATCGGGGTGGAGCATTTCACCGTGTACGCTTTTTCCACGGAGAACTGGAAGCGGTCCCATGAGGAAGTGGAGGCCATCCTGAAGCTCCTGGACAAGTACCTGCGGGAGGCCATCGACACCATGGAGCAGGAGCGGATGAAGCTGGTCCTCCTGGGGGACCTGAGCCGTCTTTCTCCCCAGCTCCGGGCCCTGGCGGACCGGGCCCTGGAGGTGGGCCGGCATGTGCAGGGGATGCAGGTGAACGTCTGCTTCAACTATGGGGGCCGGGATGAGATCCTTCGGGCTGCCCGGCGCTACGCCGCGGACTATGCCGCCGGGAAGGCCCCCGCCGACCTGGATGAGGCGGGCTTCTCCGCCTACCTGGATTCCGCGGGCATCCCGGATCCGGATATCATCATCCGCTCCGGGGGGGAGCAGCGCACCTCCAATTTCCTGCTTTGGCAGTCCGCCTATGCGGAATACTATTTCACGGATACCCTCTGGCCGGACTTCGGTCCGGCGGAGATCGACGCGGCCATCGCGGCCTTCGGCAGACGGGACCGCCGCTTCGGCGGCGTGAAGGAAGCCGGGAAAGGATAAGAAGACTATGGCAGGCAATCGCATTTCCCGAATCGACGAGGATCTGCAGCGGGAGCTCTCCGCCCTCATGCGCAGGGTCAAGGATCCCCGGCTGCAGCAGGGCCTTTTCACCATCACCGGGGTGGAGACCACGGGAGACCTGCGGTATGCGAAGGTATATTACAGCGTATTGGGCGAGGTGGATGAAAAGGAGCTGCGGAAGGGGCTGAAATCCATCGCCCCCTGGCTCCGGCGGGAGCTGGGCGGCGTCCTCACGCTCCGGTATACCCCGGAGCTGCTCTTTGAGCGGGATCTGTCCATGGAGCGGGGCCAGCGGCTCAGCGAGGTCTTCCGGGACCTGGAAAGGAAGAGCGGGGAAGATGCGGATCAGTGAATGCGCCGACTGGCTGCGGCGCCGGAACGGCTTCCTCATCCTCTCCCACCACCGGCCGGACGGGGACGCCCTGGGCACCTCCGCCGCCCTCTGCCGGGGGCTGCGGATCCTGGGGAAGACCGCGTACATCCTGGAGAATCCCCAGGCGACGGAGCGGTATATCCCCTATCTCCGGGAGTATTACGCCCCGGCGGGATATGCGCCGGAGCACGTGATCACCGTGGATCTGGCGGACGAGGGCATCCTGCAGGTGAACGCCCGGGAGGCCTACGCCGGGAAGGTGGAGCTGGCCATTGACCATCACCCCTCCAATACGGGGTACGCCCGGGAGACCCTCCTGATGGGGGAGCGGGCCGCCTGCGGGGAGATCGTCTATCTCCTGCTCATGGAGCTGCTGGGGGGCATAGACCGGGAAACCGCCACCCTCCTGTACATCGCTGTCACCACGGATACGGGCTGCTTCCGGTACAAGAACACCAATCCGGGCACCCTTCGGGTGGGGGCCGCCCTGCTGGAGGCGGGAGCGCCCATCGACCTGAACCGCACCCTGTTTATGAAGAAGAAGCGCACCCGTCTGAGCCTGGAGGCCAGCATCATCAGCGGCCTGGAGTTTTTCATGGACGGGGAGGCCTGCCTCGGCGTCATCACCCTGGCGGAGCTGGAGCGCATCGGCGTAACGGAGAGCGACATGGAGGATATCGCCGTGGTGGCGGGCTCCGTGGAGGGGGTGGAGACCAGCTGCACCCTCCGGCAGGTGGGGGAGAGGACCTGGAAGGTCTCCGTCCGCACCGGGGAGTATGAGAACGCCTCCCGCATCTGCGCCGAATTCGGCGGCGGCGGCCACGGCATGGCCGCCGGGGGGACGGTCGAGGGCAGCCTGGAGGAGGCGAAGGCCGTGGTCCGGGCCGCCGTGAAGAAGCACTGGAAGGAAAAGGGATGACCGGCATCCTGAATCTGGATAAGCCCGCCGGCTGGACCTCCCATGACGCGGTGGCGAAGCTCCGGCGGATCCTGGGAGAACGGCGAATCGGCCACGGCGGCACCCTGGATCCCCTGGCCACCGGCGTGCTGCCGGTGTTCGTGGGCCGGGCCACCCGGGCGGTGGAGTTTCTGGAGGCGGCGGATAAGGAGTATGAGGCCGGCCTCCGCCTGGGGATCATTACGGATACCCAGGATACCACCGGGCAGATCCTGGAGGAAAGGCAGGTCAGCGTATCGGAGGAAGCGCTTCGGGCCGCCGTCCTGGGACTCAAAGGGGAGCGGGAGCAGCTGCCCCCCATGTACTCCGCCGTGAAGGTTGGGGGCAAGGCCCTGTATGCCTACGCCCGGGCGGGGAAGGCCGTGGAGCGTAAGCCCCGGCAAATCACGGTATACGAAGCGGAGCCCCTGGGCTGGTCCGGGGAGGAATACCGCTTCCGGATCGTCTGCTCCAAGGGCACCTATATCCGCACCCTCTGCCACGACCTGGGTCAGACCCTGGGCTGCGGCGGCGCCATGAGCAGCCTGCGCCGGCTGCGGGCGGGCCCATTCCGGCTGGAGGAGGCCTTTTCCCTGGAGACGGTGATGGAGCGGGGGGAGGCCTGTCTTCTGCCCCTGGACAGCCTGTTCCGGGACAAGCCCGCCCTCAACCTGGACGGGGAGCAGGCCCGGCGGATACGCTGCGGGAACGATATCCCCGCGGACGGCGAGGCGGGGGAGTACCGCCTGTATGGGCCGGAGGGAGAATTCCTGGCCCTGGCCGCCCTGGAAAACGGGCGGGCCAAGATCATCAAGAGTTTTTTCGAGGTTCGGCCATGAAGCAGCAGAGAATCCTTGCCCTGGGCTTTTTCGACGGGGTACACGCAGGTCACGCCACCCTGCTCCGGCGCTGCCGGGAGCGGGCGGAGGAGTCCGGCGCGGAGGCGGCGGTGCTCACCTTCGACGTCCATCCGGATACCCTGGTGAGCGGCCAGAACGTAGCCCTCATCAATTCCCCGGAGGATCGGCGGGAGCTGATCCGCCGTCTCTTCGGCATCGACGCCGTGCTCCAGCTCCATTTCGACCGGGCTTTGATGCAGATGCCCTGGCAGGATTTCCTCCGCTGGATCCGGGAGGAATACGGAGCGGTCCATCTGGTCTGCGGCCATGATTTCACCTTCGGCTGGCGGGGGGAGGGAAACCCCGGGCGGCTGCGGGAATACTGCGAAAGGGAAGGCCTGGGCTGCGACGTGATGCCGGAGGTCCGGCTGGACGGGGGCGCCGTCAGCTCCACCCGCATCCGCGCCCTGCTGGCGGAGGGGAGGCTGGCGGAGGCCAACCGTCTCCTGGGCCATCCCCATGTGCTCACTGGGGAGGTCTGCCATGGGCGGCACCTGGGCAGCACCCTCGGCTTCCCCACCGCCAATCAGCTCTTCGCCCCCGGCGTTCTGGTCCCCGCCCATGGGGTCTATGCGGGCCGCCTGGAGATCGAAGGGGAGGCAGAGGCGAAATTCGCGGTCACCAATATCGGCGTCCGGCCCACGGTGGACGATTCCGACCGGGTGACGGTGGAGAGCTACATCCTGGATTATTCCGCAGATCTCTATGGCCGCCGGATCCGGCTGGAGTTCCTGGATTTCCTCCGCCCGGAGCGGAGGTTCGGCTCCCTGGAGGAGCTGGGGGAACAGATCGGAAGGGACGCGCAGCGGGTCCGGGAGTACCGGGAGAGGTAACGAATAACGCTCCAGGCCCCCTCTCCGAGGGAGGTGGATTCGCCGCAAAGGCGGCGAAGACGGAGGGAGCGTAACGAATAGCAGCTCTGACGAAAGAGCTTCCAT
>JBGUZS010000066.1:0-6014 GCA_045223835.1 Oscillospiraceae bacterium
CAACTGCACGAGGGCGCAGATCGTGACCTTCCTCTACAGAACCTTCAAGTAAGCATTCCCCCAAAAATACGGGTCCTGAGGGCGGCGTTTCCGCCGCCCTCAGCGTGTCGACAAAGTCTTGTCGCCCCGCTGAAGCAAGTTTTTCGAACAGGAAATACGGTAGAAATTGTACGAAAAACTTCTGATTGAACGCGAAAGACACCCCTCCTGGGTTTCTTTCGCGCTATCTTTCTTCCCGTTTTCGTTCCATTTTCGGGTTTGTCTACAGTCTGGGGGCGGCGGAAACGCCGCCCTCAGCGCGTTTTCGGAGGGGATAGGGGAAACCCGCTCCCCGCATATTGACAGGGGAGGTTTGTTTTGCTATACTTCTCTAATCAAGAAATTTACCCATTTACCGAAAAACCGCAACAAAGCGACATCAGGAGGAACGACTTATGGAAAAGATAAAGTTGTTTACGGGCGCAGCCACCGCGCTGATCACGCCGCTCACCCCGGAGGGCGTGGATTATCCGCGCCTGGCTAAGCTCATCGATTGGCAGATCGAGCAGGGAATCAGCGCGCTGGTGATCTGCGGCTCCACCGGCGAACCCTCCACCCTGACGGACGACGAGCACCGGGACGTGCTCCGCTTTGCGGCAAAGCAGATCGCCGGCCGGGTCCCCATGATCGCCGGGGCCGGCAGCAACGATACCGGCTATGCCATCGACCTGGCCCGGGTCGCCAAGGAGGCCGGGGCGGACGGCGCCCTGGTGGTGACCCCGTATTACAATAAGGCCACCCAGAAGGGCCTCATCAAGCATTTCACCATGGTGGCGGAGGAGGGCGGCCTGCCCATCATCCTCTACAATGTTCCCAGCCGCACCGGCGTTACCATCGAGCCGGCAACCTATGAAGCCCTGGCGGATCATCCCAATATCGTGGCCATCAAGGAGGCCGGCGGCGCCATGGCCAAAACCGTGGATACCATGTCCCGGGTGGCGGGAAAGCTCACCCTCTATTCCGGCAATGATGAGGAGGTCGTGCCCCTCATGAGCATCGGCGCCCAGGGGGTCATCTCCGTCCTCTCCAACCTGCTTCCGGCCCAGACCAACGAGATGTGCACCCGCTTCCTCAGCGGGGACGTGAAGGGCGCGGCGGCCATGCAGCTGCACTACCGTCCCCTGATCGACGCCCTGTTCTGCGAGGTGAACCCCATCCCGGTGAAGGCGGCCATGGCGGCCCTGGGCTTCTGCGAGGATTATCTCCGCATGCCCCTCACCAGCATGGAGCCGGAGCACAAGGCAAATCTCCTGGCTCTGATGCGGAAGGAGGGCCTCGACGTATGATGCGCCTCATCCTGAACGGCGCCGGAGGCCGCATGGGCGCGGTGGTCCGGGACCTGCTGGCGGAGCGGGGCGCGGAGCTGGGGGCTGAGCTCTCCGGCAGCGCGGACCCGGCGGGGCAGGGGGGATACGCCCCCATCCAGAACAGCATCATCTCCGGGGACCTGATCCTGGATTTCTCCCACCACAGCGCGGTGAACGAACTCCTGCCCTGGGCGGCCTCGCGCAAGCTGCCCGTGGTCATCGCCACCACCGGCCATACGCCGGAGGAGCTGGCAAAGATCGAGGAATATGCCAAGGCGATCCCCGTCTTCTTCGCCGCCAACCTGTCCATGGGCGTGGCGCTCATGGCCCAATTTGCCAAACAGGCGGCCGCCGCCTTCCCCGAGGCGGATATCGAGATCGTGGAGACCCATCATAACCGGAAGCTGGACGCCCCCAGCGGCACCGCCCTGACCCTGGCGAAGGCGGTTCAGGCGGGAAGGCCTGGTTCCCCCATCGCCTGCGGGCGCAGCGGAATGGGCAAGCGTATCCCCGGGGAGATCACCATCCATGCCCTGCGCATGGGCAATATCTCCGGCCAGCATGAGATCCATATCACCACCGACCACCAGCAGCTCACCATCCGTCATGAGGCCTATGACCGGGTCTTGTTCGCGGAGGGAGCCGTTGCCGCCGCCCGCTTCCTCCTGGGGAAGCCCGCGGGACTTTATGGAATGGAGGACCTGCTCAATGGCTGAACTTATCCGCGCCGCCATCGCCGGTTACGGCAATCTGGGCAAGGGGGTGGAATCCGCCCTTCTGCAGAATCCTGATTTTTCTCTGGAGGCCATCGTCACCCGCCGCGACCCGGCTTCCCTGAAGCCCGCCTCCGGGGTGAAGGTGGTGAAGGAATCCGAGGTTTCTGCCCTGAAGGGGCAGGTGGACGTGCTCTTCGTCTGCGGCGGCAGCGCCACGGACCTGCCGGAGCAGACCCCCCGCTTCGCGGAGCTCTTCAACGTGGTGGACTCCTTCGATACCCACGCCCGCATCCCGGAGCATTTCGCCGCGGTGGACGCGGCGGCCCGGAAGGGGGGCAACGTGGGCCTGATCTCCGTAGGCTGGGACCCGGGCCTGTTCTCCCTGGCCAGGCTGTATGAGACCGTCGTCCTCCCCCAGGGGAAGGACTATACCTTCTGGGGCCGGGGCATCAGCCAGGGCCATTCCGACGCCATCCGCCGTCTCCCCGGGGTGCTGGATGCGAGACAGTATACCGTCCCCATCCCCGAAGCGGTGGAGGCCGTGCGTTCCGGGGATTGCCCGGCGCTCACCACCCGGCAGAAGCATAAGCGGGAATGCTATGTCGCCGCCGCCCCGGGTACGGACCTGGATAAGCTCACGGAGCAGATCTGCACCATGCCCAACTATTTCTCCGATTACGATACCACCGTGACCTTTGTCTCCCTGGAGGAGCTGCATGAGCAGCACCGGGAGCTGCCCCACGGGGGCTTCGTCATCCGCAACGGCCATAACGGGCCGGAGGGGAAATACCGCCAGACCATGGAATTCCGTCTGGATCTGGACTCCAACCCCTATTTCACCGGCAGCGTGCTGGCCGCCTGCGGCAGGGCCGTGGTCCGCCTCAGCCGCAAGGGGGAGACCGGCTGCCGCACCATTCTGGATATTCCGCCCGCCCTCCTGAGTCCCCTGGACCCGGAGGAGCTGCGCAGGGAGTTTGTGTGATATGCTGAACGAAACGTTAGGGATCAACGCCGCGGGGCATCTGACCTTCGCGGGCCAGGATACGGCGGAGCTGGCGAAGGAATACGGCACGCCCCTGTATCTCATGAGCGAGGACCGTCTGCGGCATAACTGCCGTCTGTACCGGAAGAGCATGACCGAGGGCTTCGGCCCGGATTCCATGCCCCTCTTCGCGGGCAAATCCTTCTGCCTGAAGGCCATGTATCCCATCCTGGCCGAGGAGGGCTTCGGGGCGGACGTGGTCTCCGGCGGGGAGCTGTACACCGCCCTGAGCGCGGGCTTCCCGGCGGACCGGCTCTATTTCCACGGCAACGGGAAGACGGACCGGGAGATCCGCTTCGGCGTGGAATCCGGCATCGGCTTTTTTGTGGTGGATAGTCCGGAGGAGCTGGAGGCGGTGAGCGCCTGCGCTCAGTCCATGGGGAAGAAGCAGCGGATCCTGCTGCGCCTCACCCCCGGCATCGATCCCCATACCTTTACCCAGGTGAATACCGGTCGGCTGGACTGCCAGTTCGGCGTACCGCTGGAGACCGGGGAGGCCATGACCTTTGCGGAGCATGCGCTCCGCTGCCCCGGTGTGGAGCTCCTGGGCTTCCACTGCCATATCGGCTCCCAGATCTTCTCCTGGACCCCCTTCCGGGACGCGGCGGACCGGATGCTGCGCTTCATCCGGGACCTGAAGGCGAAGACCGGCTTCGTGACCCGGGTGCTGAACCTGGGGGGCGGCTTCGGCGTCCGGTATACGGAATATGACCCGGAGGTGGATATCCCCGCCTCCGTCGCCGCCCTGGCGGAGCACGTCAAGGCCCGCTGCGGGGAATGGGATCTGGCCATGCCTCAGCTGCGCATGGAGCCCGGCCGCAGCATCGTGGCGGACGCTGGCCTCAGCCTCTATACCGTCCAGGCCCTGAAGCGCATCGAAGGGGGCAAAAACTATGCCGTGGTGGATGGCGGCATGTCGGATAATCCCCGCTATGCCCTGTACCAGGCCTCCTATACGGTATACAGCGCCAACCGGCCCAATGATCCGGCGGACATGGTCTGCACCGTGGCCGGTCGCTGCTGCGAATCCGGCGCTCTGCTCCAGGAGGGGGTTTCCCTTCCCGTGCCGAAGCGGGGGGATCTGATCGCCATGTGCTGCACCGGCGCCTACCAGTATTCCATGGCCTCCAACTATAATCGGGTGGGCCGCCCCGCCGTGCTGCTCCTGAGCGGCGCGGGGAACCGCCTGATCGCCAGGCGGGAGGAATACCCGGACCTGGTGAAGCTGGACCTGTAAATCGTTTGATACCGGGCCGCTCCGCCGTACTCTGCGGAGCGGCCCCTCTTTTCACTGACCCCATTCGACAAAAAATATAGCTTGACAATACGGAAGTGTCATGGTATAGTAATCAAGCTCACCAATATCGCGGGGTAGAGCAGTTCGGTAGCTCGTCGGGCTCATAACCCGGAGGTCGTGGGTTCAAATCCCTCCCCCGCAACCACAAGGAACACAGTCCGCCATGGGGCGGGCTGTGTTTTTGCCATTACAGAGAAGGATCTGCTTCCTTGCTCCGGGTTATGAGACCGACGAGCGTAGCTCGTTGGGAAAGGGGACCTTTGCGCCGCCGGGGGCGGAAGCAGCAAAGGCCCCCTTCCGCAGCGGTCGGACAGGGCAAGGGGGCAGAACCCGCGCAGCTCTGTCCGGGCACCGCAAGGGGGCTTTCAAAGGCGCAGCCTTTGAAAGATAACCCGGAGGACGTGGGTTCAAATCCCTCCCCCGCAACCATATCGGGTGGATGTAACGGATTTCAGTTACATCCACCTGTTTTTTACGCTCTTTTCCTTGAAATTGATTGAAGTAGTTGCTATCATTCAATCATCACTCCGACGCAGGAGGTTTCTTATGCAGGATCGATACGCCGGCGATATCGGTGATTACGGAAAGTTTGCATTGCTCCGCGCAATGGAAGCGCAGGGTTTGAAATTGGGCGTTAATTGGTATCTTGCGAAAACCTTGCCCTCTGAGATCCATGACGACGGCAAATACAGGATTCCCTCTCAATATGCGGAATTGGATCCGGAGTTCTCTGCGGCTTTGAACAGAATTTTCGACCTTCGTGAGGCCCGTTCCGTACAGGCGCTGGAGCAGGCTCGCCTGCTTGCCAGCGATCTTTTTGTGAACGAAGAGGTTCCCCGGGAGACCGATCAGCGTGAAGTTTGGCATCAGAAAGCCCTTACCAAGCTTGCGGATTGCGACATTGTCTTTCTGGACCCGGACAACGGTTTGAACGTGAAGAGTGTCAAACCCGGCTCACCGAAGAGTCCAAAATATGTTTGGCTCCGCGAGGTCTCTGACTACATCGCGTCTGAGAAAAGTGTGATCTTTTACAATCACAGACCGCGAAAGAAAGTGGAGGCTTACATCGCCGAGCATGCTGCACGTTTTGCTGCTGATCCTGTGCTTTGCGGGAAGCAATTCTGCGTGGTGACATTTCCTCGCCGCACGACTCGGGACTATTTTATAATTTCCGCATCGCAGGCACATGAGGAAAATATCTGCAAGGCAATTCAAAACCTTTTGGAAGGACCGTTTGGGAGTTCAGACTTCTGCTTTTTGCAGCCACTTCTTCATGGATTTGCTGAATAATGATGTACCCGGAGCAGGTGACGGCCTGCTCCGGTAAACAGAAATCTATCTGCCTGATTTCAGAAAAGAATGGAGAAATGCAAGGATGACTGAACTGACAACAACACAGGCACGACAATTCATCCTTGCCAAACAGGGTTTATTGGGCGGATATCGCTTTTCTGGCAAGAACGGGGCATATGACTATATACTGCAGGCTGGCTGTATTCAGTATGATCCTGTTGATGTGTGCGGGAAAAATCTTGCTAATGTTTGTCAAGCTGATTTTTGAAGATTTTGAGCACTTTGAGAACAGAAAAAGAGTAACCTTAACAGGACCTGCT
>JBGUZS010000067.1:0-10501 GCA_045223835.1 Oscillospiraceae bacterium
TCAAACCGAAGCAGCCGCTTCGGTTTGAGGAGGAGAAGCAATCGAGCGTCTGCAAGCTTTCGCGGCTCCCTCGCAAACCGCGGAAGCGAAGCCCACAAGATTTGCGACGACGCAGGCGCGCAGCGGCGATGTAATCCTTCTCAACTCGGAGCCCAGCGAAGCGGGTCCGAGTTGAAGCTTTTTATATGACTTTGTTCCGGTTCTTCCACCGCCCCGACAGGAAGTAGGGGAAGATCACCAGGAAGAAGGCGAAGCCGGCGATGCTGCTGCCGTACCAGTACCCATGCACCCCCAGGTTCAGCACCTGGCCGAAGAGCAGGGCGAGGCCGATGCGGATGACGATGCCGTCCATGATGCCCATGATGAAGTTCATGCCCGCATAGCCGATGCCGTTGATCAGGGCGCCGGCGGGGGAGCGGGAGGCGGTGCCGAAGAAATTCAGAATGATGATGGGGACAGCCTCCATGGCCACCGCCAGCACGGCGGGGTCATTGTTGAAGAGGCGGAATACCGGCTTGGGGAAGAGCACCATCAGAACGGACAGTACCACGGCGAAGGCGGAGCCGATGAGCAGGTCATACCAGAAGACCTGGGAAACCCGTTCCTTCTTCCCCGCGCCGAAGTTCTGGCCGATCATGGTGGCGCCTGCGGCGTTCAGAGACATGGTGAACACATTGCAGAGCTGAGAGATCTTCCCGGAAAGCCCTGTGACGGCGGAATAGATGACGCCATAGGCATTGATGCAGGCATTGACGTACATCATGGATACGCTCACGGCGGTATTCTGGAGGCAGACGGGGATACCCAGGCGGACGATGGTACCCAGGATGCGCTTATCGGGGCGGAAGCTCTCGGGCCTGAAGTCGAAGCCGAAGGCCTCCCGCCGGCGATACAGGTAGATGATGGACACGATGAAGGAGAAGGCCTGGCCGATGACCGTAGCCAGGGCCGCCCCCTTGGCCCGCATATTCATGCCCGCCACAAATACCAGGTCCAGGATCAGGTTCATCACGGCGGAAATGGCTACGAAGTACAGGGGACGCTTGGAATCCCCCAGGCCCCGCATGACATAGCTGACGATGTTGTACCCGAAGACGAAGAACATGCCGAAGCCGCAGACCCGGCAGTAATCCACCGCCTCCCGGAAGGACTCCGGCGGGGTGTTCATCAGGCGGTTATACTGGGTGGCAAAGAGGACGCTCACCAGGGTGGCCAGAATGGACAGGCTCAGGATGAAGGAGAACATATTCCCGATCACCTTGCTCAGGCGGCCGTGCTCCCCGGCGCCCACGGTCTGGGCCAGGACAACGGTGCCCGCCTGGGCGAAGCCCACGGCAATGAACATGAAAAAATGCATGAATTCGCCGCCGATGCTCACGGCGCTGAGGCCCCCGGCGCCGACAAACTGGCCCACGATGATCATATCCACAATGTTGTACAGGAACTGAAGAATGTTGGCAAAGACGAAGGGGATGGCGAAGCGCACCAGCTGCCGGGGCACATTCCCCACCGTCAGGTCGTTGATCATGGAGTTTTTCTGCAAAGGTCTCACCTGCTGAATCTTCTGTTTTTCGGGATACTCAACCAGTATAGCAGGTTTCCGGAAAATAGGATAGAGGAAAAACAACGGTTTTTCCCTTGTGCGACGCTTCCTCCCGTGCTAACATAACCATATAAGCAGAAAAGGAAGGTCAGGCTGATGTATTATCTCCTGAAAGAAAAGCTGGAGCCCTGCGCCCTGGAGGAGCTGGGCGGCGGGAAAGCGCCCTATGCCGCCGTGCTGACCGGGGAGGAGTGGCAGAAGCACCGGGCAGCCTTCGATATGGGCATCGAGCTGGAGCCGGATGCGGAGAATATCCACGGCACCAAGGCCGAGGTGAACTATGATTCCCTCACCGGGGCCTTTCTGATCCCGGACCGGAGGGATCTGACAGGGAAGGCCTGCGCCTTCGCCTTCGCCCTGGATGAAAAGGGCGTGGTCTTCATCGACGAGAGCGGCGAGGCGGAGAAGCTGCTGGAGCGGATCCGCAGGACCAAGCGCTGGCGGGAGCCCTGCCTGGAACGATTCCTGTATGATCTCCTGGAGCTTATCGTCTCCGGGGACCTGGCGCTGATGGAAGAGTATGAGCAGGAGCTGGACCGGCTGGAGGCGGATATCCAGGGGCCGGAGGAGACAGATCTGGTCCGGGTGAACGAGATCCGCAGCGAGGTGCGGGAGCTGCAGCTCCACTATGAGCAGCTCATCGACTTCGTGCAGGAGCTGGAGGAGAATGAAAACGGCTTTTTCCGGGAGAAGAAGCTCCGGTATTTCCGCCTGAGTATGAGCCGCCTGGAACGGCTCAGAGATCTGGCCGCCTCCCTCCGGGATCATACCATGCAGCTGCGGGACCTGTACCATACCCATCTGGAGGCGAAGCAGAACCGCATCATGACCCTTCTTACCGTGGTCACCACCGTCTTCATGCCCCTTACCCTGATTACCGGATGGTACGGCATGAACTTCCGGTATATGCCGGAGCTGGATAAGCCCTGGGCCTACCCGGCGGTGATCGCCCTGAGCGTTCTCGTCGCGGCGGGCTGCCTGATCTTCTTCAAGAAAAAGAAATGGATGTAAATCACGGGAACGCGTCGATCCGCGTCCCCGCCTGATCGGAGAAAAACGGAAGGCCGTCCCAACCGGGACGGCCTTCCGCTGTCATCCTGCCTTTTGCCTCCCGGAAACAATCAGGAGAGTAATGCCTTTTCCGTTCAGGTATACGGTTTTTGAAGCGTTGCCTGTCCGTTTGGTATAGGGCTTGGACCCGCCCCAGCTGGTGAGTCCCGGTATCTGCCTGAACTGAACCATCCAGATATCCTCAGCAGGATCATAGCTTACGGTATATTCGTCATAATCCATGTCCACCTCCGCTTTTGCCCGGTCATATACAGCAGAGGGATCGGAAAAACCCGGATAAACCGCGTCGGTGTTTACGAACCCCTCCGTTTTGACGGACGGGGCGTACAGATCAAGACTGTTCCTCGTCTCTTCAAAGGAGAATTCGCCGAACAGCTTGAGACCGGGTACGGCTGCGGGTTCTGGCTGACGGATGCAGCCCAGGACCGCCCCCGCCGCAATCAGAAGCAAGACGATAAAGGAAGGACGATTCCCTCTGTATGCCCCTCTGCGCCGGACCTGAACGGATCGGCACAGGGCAACGATCCGCCGGGTCGTCATTTCAGCTCCCGGATCGCGGCGTTGGCCCGTATGGCGTCCTTTTTCCGCACCTCAATGGTGTAGCTGTCCAGTTTATCGCTGCTGAGCATTTCCGCCTGCAGCTTGTAGTTGGTGGGGGTAGGGGCTCTGCCATAGTTCATGGAATTGCCCATGTTGGCCAGACCCTGTCCCGCCAGGCGCTGGGTGTAGTTGTAGGTAAGCGCCCGGAAGGGGATGCCCGCCAGTCGCAGGGAGGTCTGCATCTCTTCATATCGGTTCCTGTCTTTGCCGTGATACAGGGTGGTCCAGCCGAAGCGCAGCCCTTCGGGAAGACTGCGGACGCCCTCCTGCGTCTTCGCCTGGACCCGCTCCATTTCCTTGAAGCGGAAATGAAGATCCTGCTTGGGCAGGGGGATGCCCTCCGTGGCGGGGCGGAGCCTGTCTGCCAGGGCATAGATATCTGCGCTGGAGCCCAGGTCCTCCTGCCGCAGCAGCTCCCGGATCCGGCCCAGGGAGGCATAGGCCTCCTCCACGCTGTCCTCATAATCCCGGATGACCTCGCCGATGCTTTCCGGATCCTTCTGCATCCGCACGATCTCCTCCACGGGGAAGCGAGCACGGCGCAGGGTACTGACTGCCTTCAGGGCGGCGACGTTTTCCGGCGAATAATCCCGGAAGCTGCGTCCGTTCAGCTCCCTGGCCTGGGGGATGACCAGCCCCCGGTTCTCATAGTATCGGATGGTCTTCTCCGTGAGCCCGGTGGCCTTCGCCACTTCCTTGATCTTCATGGCATCGCCTCCTTTTTTGACTATTCTAAGGTATTCCCTTAGGGAATAGTCAAGCCTTTTTCCGGAAAAACAGAGGGAAACCGGATATTTCGCCTATTTCAGCTCCCGGATCGCAGCGTTCGCCCGCAGCAGATCGCGTTTCCGAACCTCAACGGCATAGCTGTCCAGGTTTTTATCGCTCAGCAGCTTAGCTTGGAGATATTGATTGGTCGCCTGCGGTGCGCGGGTATTATAGGGATTGTTGGTGGTCATGTTGACCATACTTTGGGCCGAGAGCCGCTCCACCGCCGTGAAGATCCGGGTCCGGAAGGGGATGCCCGCCACCCGCAGGGAGGTCTGGATATCCTCGAATCGCGGCTTTTCCTTGCCGTTATAGAGCGTCGTCCAGCCGAAGCGCAGACCGGCGGGCAGACTGCGCACCCCCTCCCGCCGTTCCGCCTCGATCCGGTCCAGCTGGCGGAAGCGGAAATGCAGGTCCTGCTTGGGCAGGGGAATATCCGCGGCTGCGGGGCGGAGCTTCTCCGCCAGGGCATAGATATCCGCAGAGGCGCCCAGATCCTCCCGCTGCAGCAGCTCCCGGATGCGCCCCAGGGCGGCATAGGCTTCCTCCACGCTCTCCCCGTAATCCCGGATGACCTCCGGAATGCAGGCCGGGTCCTGCTGCATCCGTCCGATCTCCTCCACCGGGAAGCGGACCCGGCGCAGGGTGCTCACCGCCTCCAGCATCGCCACGTCCTCCGGCGAGTATTCCCGGAAGCGGCGTCCGTTCAGCTCCAAGGATACGGGGACCACCAGGCCCCGGTGCTCATAGTACCGGATCGCCTTTTCCGTGAGCCCGGTTTTCCGGGCGACTTCCTTGATCTTCATGGCGGTTCGCCTCCTCTCTGCCTGCATTGTACGTTATGCCCCAAGGGGATAGTCAAGCATAATTTTCCGGAAATCGGGGAAAACGAGGAAAAGTACGGCAAGGCAGGGCATAGAACCGCTTTTCCTTGCCTGGCTTGTCTGATCGTGATACAATATAAATCGATCCGGGAGGGGAAAACCCCGGGAAGAAAGGAGCAGCGAGATGAAATCCTATGAGCTGACCATTGAAACCAGACAGCCCACCTGCGGAGGCAAGTCCCCCACGAACGTCGAGCTGTTGGAGGTGGAGCTGGAGGACCCTATGGCTTTCGTGCGGAGCAGGGAGTCCAACCTGCCCCTGGAGACGGAACGCACGCCGGACGGAGACCTGGTAGTCCGGGTGGATAAGGATAAGCACCAGGTCACCTATACCTTTACCGAGCTGTAAGCGGCGGGATACGGAAAGAGAGGTGCCGCATATGCTGCAGAGGATCCGCGGATCCATCGACAATCTGGAATGGATCATCCTGCTCATCCTGGTCATCGTGGCGGACGGGCTGGTGGGCGGGCTGTACCGGGCAGGGGGGAAGGAAACCGGCAGTAAGGTGATCGGCTGGATCATGATCATCTCCTACCTCGCCTCCGTGGCCTCCTTCCTGAGCCTGCGGGGGATCGTGGGCTTCGCCGCCCGTGTCATCACCTTCGTATGCTTCATCCTGGACCTGGTCACCGTGATCCGGGATAAGAAGATCACCTATTTCGCGGCGTAAAGACCGCCAATGCAATCACACCCCGGGAGCTCAGCTCCCGGGGTGTGCCTTATCCGTATGCTTTCATGAGCGAAGCGGACTTGAAATCTCCGCAATTCAAGCCGAAGCGGGCGCTTCGACGATCAGCCGGCCATGTAGGCGTCGTAAGCCTCCTGGCAGGCGGCCAGGACCTCGTCCAGGCCGATGCCGTGCAGAGCTTCCACATAGGCGTCGAACTCGCTCAGGGGCTTGGAACCATCCAGGAAGGCCACATAGTTTTCCTCCATGTAGGTCTGCAGATCGGAGCCGTAGAAGGCCCGGGTCTCGCTCTGCTCCTGGGTGTACTGGATGCCGGAGGGCCAGACATAGGCGTTGTCGTGGCTGACCTTCTCCCAATCCTGGAGGTAGGTGTAGCCGATCTCGTTGCCGGGCACCTTCCAGGTATAGTTGATGTACAGGCCGGGCTCGCCGATGCTGTTCAGGGCGTAGAGCAGCATGTACATGGAATAGAATACTTCGTTATTGAGGATCAGGTCGGTGATGTAGATCTCGCCGTTTTCGTCATAATCCCAGCTCACGCCCTGGATGCCGTAGCCATAGACGAAGCTGCCCTCGTCGCTGTAACGCCAGTCGAGCCAGGTCACGGCCAGGGGGATATTCTCGCAGGTGGCGGCGATGGAGGCGCTTCCGAAGTAGATGCGGCTCACATAGTAGCCCAGATGCAGGGTCTGGCCGACCTCCTTCACGGGCTTGGTCATGGCGACCCAGCCGTACTCGGCCCCCTCGGGGATGGCGGCGGCATGGCCGTTCATGGTGGAGGGACGGACGTTGATCATGTAGCCCATGTCGCCGGAGTCGATCTTGGCGTCATAGTCGGTGGCCAGGCTGTAGGAGGCCCAGTTGGGGTCGATGAGGCCTTCGTTGTACCAGCCGTTCATGAGGGTCATGATCTCCCGGTCCCGCTCGCCGGTGTTGCTCAGGCAGACCTCGCCGTCCTTCACATACAGGGTGTTGATGCCGTTGAGGTAGAACAGGGTGTCATAGCCGACGAACTCATTGCCGGAATCCAGGGTGGAGATCAGCGTGAAGGGGGTCTCGCAGTTCTTCTGGCTCTTGAAGAAATAGAGCATGTCATGCAGATCGTCAAAGGTCTTGATATCCGCATTGGTCTTGCCCATGTCCCAGAGCCAGTCGCCCCGGGCGAAGGCGCCGGCGCTGAGCTCCAGCTCGCTGCGCAGCTCATAGAAGGCCAGGATCAGGTCCTTCTCCGGGAACACGCGGTTGATGGTGTCCCGATCCTCGGGATCCTTGGTGCTCTCATAGATATAGTTGGGCATGTACTGCCGGTAATCATACAGGTTGACGAAGTAGCCCTCCTCCGTGACGCTGTCCTTGAACACGCCGTTATAGAAGGAATTGGCACCGCACATGATGTCCAGCAGGGAGTCGGAGGCGATGAGCACGGAGAAGTTGTTCTGCCGGGCGTCGGAAGCCAGCAGGCTGTATTCCACATGCACGCCGGTCATTTCCTCAACGCCCTGGGGGAAGGGCATTTCGTTGAAGCCCTCCGCAGGCAGGGACTGGGGGGTGTAGCACACGCCCCAGTAGGTGAGGACCTCGTCCGTGGTGCTCAGAGGCAGAGTGTAGTCGTACTTCTCCGTCGCCAGACCATCGGCGTCCGCCGCGAATTTGCCGGCGGCGAAGTTGTAGGGGGACGGAGGCTCGGGTTCGGGAGTGGGCTCGGGCGTAGCCTCCGGGGCTTCGGTGGCCGGAGCCTGGGTAGCCGGGGCCTGAGTGGCCGGAGCCTGGGTGGCAGGGGCCTGGGTGGGTTCCGGCGCGCTGGTCGCAGGGGTGCTGCCGGAGTTCCCGCTGCAGCCGCTGAAGAGAGCGGCGACGAACAGAAGCGCCAGCAGAAGAGTCAATGCGCGTTTCATAAAGCTTTCTCCTTCCAAATATGATGATCCTTTGGGAACAAACGGTTTATTTGCCTTCGGCGGCCTTTTTGGCCTCCTCGGCCGCGGCGCGCTTCGCCCAGCATTTGCCGCAGAGGGTGCATTTCTTGGTGGGATCCTCCACGCAGGGCCGGGGACCGCCGATGGCGGTGTAGATCAGGGGCTTTTCCCCGTCCTTCTCCTTGAAATCGAAGGTGGAGAAGCGGCCGCGCATGCAGATGACCTGGAAATATACGGGCTTGGTCACCCGGCGGAATTCCAGGGGGCAGTGCCACCAGAAGGCCGGAATGCGGACGATGGTGGGCTCGGTGATGACATATTCCTCCATGTGATCCAGGTCCTTGCCGATGCTGAAATGAACCTCCGCATCGAAGGAGCCCCAGGGATCGCACATATCGTAGCCCACGAAGGAAAGGTATTCCTCTTCGGAATGGAAATTGGATACCCGGTCGATAAAGGCTTCCTTCATGTAGCAGCGGTAGGGGGAATAGAAGTCCGCCCCCTCCATGCAGTCCTCTCCCCGGAAATAAGCCTGATAGGCGGGCATGAATTCGCCCCAGTTGTTCTTGTTGCGGTCAAAGAAATGGACGAGATGATCGTACTTACCCATCTTACTTCACCTCCTGCTTCGCGCATGAGACGCCACCAACACAGACGCCGTCCGGATCCAGCTCATTCGGGGTGGTCCCCTCCACCACGGCGGAATAATAGGGCCTGCCGTCCTGCCCGAACCGGCGGTAGATGGCGTAATACCGGGGAGCCTTCAGCACCGGCTGGAAGAACAGGGGCTTGCCCAGACGGGTGATCTCGATGGGGCCGTGCCAGTAGTATTTGGGTACCCGGACCATGGCGGGACGGTCGATCACGATCTTCTCCATGGCGTCCGGGCTCTCACCCAGGTACAGGACCACCTCCGCATCGAAGGATTCAAAGGCGTCCCGCAGGTCATGGCCAACGATGGCCAGGTATTCCTCATCCCGGTGGAAATGGGGTTCCCCGGAGATGACGCCGGGCTTGATATAGGCCCGGTAGGGCAGATAGACCTGGGAGCCGGGGACGGAAAACTCTCCCCGGAAATAGGCCTGCACCGGCGGCAGCATGCCGCCGGCAGGGGTTTCTTCCTTCGGGTACTTGTAAAACAGCCAGTCGTACTGACCCATGGCAGAACCACTCCTTTTCAATGATCTTTCATTCACAGGATTATAACAAATACAAGTCAAAAAGAGAAGAGCGATTTTCACCAATTTTTGCAGATATATTTCCAGATGATGCGCTGATCTGATGGGAACGGGCGCAAAAATATGCCGGGACCGCACAAACTGCGCGGTCCCGGCATATTCATTCAGGTTTACTTCGCGGGCTTGACGCTGGTGATATGGGGGTTCACACCCTCGTACCAGTACAGGAAGCCCTCCATGTCGATCTTATCCCCGATCTTCAGGCCCTGTACGGCCTTGTACACATCGGAATCCTTGTCGCAGAGGTAGGACTCCACGGTGAAGCTGTAGGTCTTGCCGTCCAGAGAGACGTTGAAATACAGGTCGTCCCCCTCGCTGCCGGTGCCGTTCCACTTGTACAGGAAGGCGGCTTCCTTCCCGTCCGCATCCTGGCTCGCTTCCACGGTCATGCCCTTGAAGGCGACAAACTCGTTCTGGTGCTTGATGAGGTCGTCGGTACCCAGGAGGCTGGTCACATCCAGAGCCTTGGCGATGTACTTGCCGCTCTCGATCTCAAAGGTGGCGTCGATGATCTCCACCTCGCCGGACCACTCGGACTTGAAGCCGGTGACCTTGATCTTCGTGCCCGGGACGAGCTTGGCATAGTCATCTTCGGAGCAGGCCATGTTGTACAGGAAATAGGCGCCGTCCTTGTCCTGGGTGTACACGGTGGCCTGGTCCTCCCACCAGGACTGCTTGGCCTGCACATAGGTCTCGATGACGACCTTGGTGTCCAGTTCGGCGGCGGCATATTCCGCGTAGGTCATGACGCCGGCGGATTTCTTGTCGCTGCCGCCGGAGCAGCCGGCCGCCAGGGCCAGGATCAGCACCAGGCAGAGCAGCAAAGCTATAGTCTTTTTCATATTCTCCATCCTTTCTTGTCCTCGCTGCCGGGGTCTCCCGGCAACTTACGCATTGTATACGAATACGGGCAGGAAATCAAGCCCCGTTTTCCTGCTTCCGTTTTCTGAGCCGTTGGATGAACCAGTAAGCCAGCAGCAGGACCCACACGGCGCCCAGGGCGGCGAGAAGGAAGACGGCGGTGCCGGGCAGGGGACCCAGGTCCTTCCTGCCGCCGGCAGTGCTGCTCCCCAGGCGGTAGAGGGAGCTCACATCCCGGAAGAGCTCGTCCATATAGGCGCCGTCCACCGTTTCCTTCCGGCGCACGGATTTGGCGGTGTTCTCGATGAGCTGTCCCGCCGCATCCCGAAGGGAGGCGGAGCCGTTGAATACCGGGGTGACGAAGGTATCTCCCACGTGATCCAGCAGGAGCTGAGAGGCCCGGATCTTTACCTCGTAGTGCTCCAGATCATCCTCGCCGCAGCGGTCCAGGTAATCCCGGTATTCCGGCGAGGTCTGGGCGGTGCGGGTGACGGGCACATACCCCTCCGTCTCCGCGTAGGCGGTCTGCACCCCGTCCGTGAGAAGGTACTGGGCGAAGAGCCAGGAGGCCAGCACCTCCTGAGGGTCAGCCTTATTGAAGACGCAGATGGAGGGCCCTTGGGAGATCATGCGGGGCGCCTGGGGATCGAATTGGGGGATAGGCAAAACCGCCGTTTCAAAGTCCACCACCCGGTCTGCGCTGATGTCCATCAGGGGAGCGCGGGAACCCATCCAGGTGGCCCCCGCGGTGGAGTCCACAGCAAAAATGCACTGGCCGGCGTTCAGGAAGTTGCCCGGATAGCTGGAGATCTTGAAGGTGGAAAAGGCCCCGGTGGCGGCATGCTCCGCCACGGTATACAGCAGCTCCCGGGTG
>JBGUZS010000068.1:0-6323 GCA_045223835.1 Oscillospiraceae bacterium
ATGGAAGAAGCAGATGCCCGGGTCTTTACCGATGAAGAGATCGCACAAGGTTGGCATACGGATATCTCCAAATATTTGGCAAGACTCCAGGATCAGTCTGCGGGAAAATGTGTTTCACTGACAGCCGTATATCAAGGACAGCTTGCCGGGTATGTGAGTGTATACATAACAGGGCTCAGCGGTGCGTTCAGCGGAAAAGGATTGCCCGAGATTGTTGATTTCGGTGTATTGGAAAAATACCAGAGAAAAGGAATCGGCGGCAGACTGATGGATACTGCGGAAGAGATTGCCGGGAAATATGCAGACACTGTATGGCTTGGCGTCGGACTTCACAGCGGGTATGGAAGTGCCCAGCGAATGTATGTCAAACGAGGCTATATCCCGGATGGGACGGGTGTCTGGTATCAGAATAAACCTTGTGCGCAATACGAAACGGAAATTGCAAATGATGATAATCTCGTGCTTTTCCTATCTAAGAAATTAAAACGGCAAGACGAAAAATAATCTTACAAATTCCAGCTTGTCGGGATATCGCTACATCAAGATTTTGACAAAAGAAGAAACAGGAGGACGTTGTGAAAAAGGCAATCCGAATACTTTTGATACTGCTCGCACTGATTATCGTCGTATCAGCCGGACTTCTGGTCAGGATGAAGATCCGGACCGACAGGATATTGAACGACTACGCCGCGATCTACGATGCCGAAAAATACAGAACGCCGGTATGCGCGGAGGGCGTGGAGGTGATCACCCAGGACGTGTCCTGCGGATACGCCTGCATTGAGATGTTTTCCGCCTGGAACGGAGGGAATCTGACGGAGGAGGATCTGTACGCCGAATACGGCAAGGTCGTCACTTCGACCGGAGGCAGGTTCTGCGAGGAGATGAACAAGCGATTCCCGGAGTATACCACGACCATGCACCGGTACATGACCAACACCGAGCTCATCGACGCCGCGTATGAAAACCTATCGAACGGTATTCCGGTCCCCTTCGAGTGGGCGGCCAAATACGGCGACGTATGGACCCTCCACTATTCCCTGATGACCGGGATGGATATCCCGAGCGACAGGGTCACGGTGGCCAATCCCTATGGATATATGGAGGAAATAACGGTAGAGGAGTTCCTGCGGCGCACCAGCTTCGAAGCCTATGAGGGCATGCCGTTCTATATCAAGCTGGCGTTTGCCGCAGGCGTGTTCGAGAAAAACACCATTTTTACCGTCCGATGAGCGGGCAAGATGCTGTAATGATACGGAGAACCTAATGAAACATATCATTCCGAACAAATATAGTCGAATGAAAGAAGACCGCAGCGATAAAGGAACACCCATCACGATCGAAAACGGAGTGCTTACGGAGGAAGCACCGGATCGTCTGATGGAGTATGTCCTGACGGACGAATTGGATTGATCCTATCGTCAACAGCTTTGAAAAGAATAAATTATATGGAGGGCCAAATCGTGGAAAACATACTGGAGCTGATGAAATCGCGCCACAGCGTGAGGCAGTACCTGGATAAACCGATCCCGGCAGACATCCGGGAAAAGCTGGACGCATACACCCTGGAATTGAATACAACAGGCGGTCTCCATATACAGATCCTGTACGATGAACCCGAATGCTTTCGCTCCCGTATGGCCAAATACGGACGCTTCGAAAACTGCGCTAATTATATTGCCATGGTTGGGCAGAAAGCGCCGGATCTGGATGAGCGATGCGGGTATTATGGTGAGCTGTTAGTTCTGAAAGCTCAGGAGCTTGGATTGAACACATGCTGGGTCGCCCTGACTCACGGGAAAAGCAAAGCGAAGCTTGGAGACGGTGAACGGGAGGTGATCCTCATCTCCCTCGGATACGGGAAAACCCAGGGCAGTGAACGAAAGAGCAAGCCGCTTTCCGCGGTCAGCAATATTTCGGAAGACAGCCCCAATTGGTTCAGACGGGGCGTCGAGGCGGCCTTGCTGGCGCCGACGGCGACCAATCAGCAGAAGTTTAGCTTCAGTCTGCAGGATGGCGGCGTGGCTGCTAAGACCGGCCTTATCGGTCCCTGCCTCAAAGTCGATCTGGGCATAGTCAAATGCCATTTTGAACTCGGCGCAGGAAAGGAAAACTTCCGTTGGGCAGAGTAAGCAGGGGAACTGGTGAAGAGCCGGGTTTCATACAGTTTCCTCATTGGACATCGGCTGGAAAACATAGGAAATCGCGAGGTATCATAATAATGAGGTCACTCCTTGTCAAAGACACGACACGTGCGGAGCGGGAGAAGATTGTACATTGAAAGAATTGGCTCAATCGGGATTTGTAAGGTAGAACATGAATAAGAAAAGGACTATATCGGGAGCGATTGCATTTATAACCCTGATGGGGATCGTGAGTCTGTTTTCAGACTTAACCCATGAAGGCGCCAGAAGCATATTGGGCGAATACTTAAGCCTTGCGGGCGCATCCGCCGCTGCCATCGGATTCGTATCCGGTATAGGCGAATTATGCGGGTATTCGCTGCGGCTGATTTCCGGATTGATAGCCGATAAGACGAAGAAATACTGGACACTTGTTATCGCGGGCTATGTCATTCAAGTACTGGCAATCCCCGCACTGGCTCTTGTACCGGAACATGGGTGGGTTTGGGCCTGCGGTCTTGTGATTCTGGAGCGGGTCGGAAAAGCAGTTAAGAAGCCTGCCAAAAACACGCTGGTCAGCTTTGCGGCAAGCGAGATCGGAACCGGAAAAGGCTTTGCCTATCAGGAATTTCTGGACCAGCTCGGCGCATTTCTCGGGCCGATACTGCTCTTCGTTACGGCTCTTGTAAAAGGTACGGACGACCTCTTTCAAACATACAGGATCTCCTTTGCGGTACTGCTCGTTCCTGCATTGATTACCATAGCGCTTGTTTTGGCGGCAAAGATTAAGTATCCCGATCCGGAGATGTTTGAAAAGCAGGAAGATAAACCGGAGAACTTTCGGTTTGGGAAGTCATTTGCTCTATTCATGGCGTCCATCTGCTTTTTTGCCTTCGGCTTTGCCGACTTCACCTTGATCACACTTCATGCAGCCAATACGGGAGCGTTTCCAGAATCCACGCTGAGTCTGCTCTATGCAGCAGCAATGGCGGTGGATGCCTTTGCTGCGCTGTTCTTCGGCTGGCTTTTCGATAGAATCGGGCTGAAAGCACTGATCATTTCTACGCTGTGCAGCACCTTCTTCTCCTGTTTTATTTTCATGACCGGAAATGCCCGGATAATCGGAATCGGGATTATCCTGTGGGGAATCGGAATAGGCGCGCAGGAAAGTATTATGAAGGCAGCTGTCAGCGGAATGGTCCCCCGTTCCATGCGAAGTACGGGCTTCGGTATTTTTGAGACAGGCTTCGGTATTGCGTGGTTTCTGGGAAGTTGGCTCCTCGGTGCCTTGTATGATTTGAATCCAATGTATCTTGTTGTCGTATCTGTAGCATCACAGCTTCTGGCAATTGCGTTTTATGCCATGTGCCTTCGCTGCAACAGGATAGAACGCTAAAAATTCCGGTTTATCGGGTCTGCCGTTAGGTTAAGAAGCAGCCATGGTCAAATTGTTACACAGGAGGCAATACTATGTCGATACTTGCTGCGTTCATGGTCCCGCACCCGCCCATGATCGTCCCAGAGATTGGGAAGGGAAGCGAGAAACAGGTCACAGATACGACTTTAGCGTATGATCGGGTCGCAGATGAAGTGGCCGCCCTGGAGCCGGACACGCTGATCATCACCAGCCCCCACGCCGTGATGTACGCGGACTACTTCCACATTTCCCCCGGAAAGGCTGCGGCAGGCTCCTTTCGGCAGTTCCGCGCGCCTGGCGTCCGCTTCACGGAGCAGTACGATACGGAGCTGGTGAACCGCATCTGTGCACTGTCGGACGAGGCCGGTTTTCCTGCGGGGACGCTGGGGGAGAGGGAAGCGGCGCTCGATCACGGGACCATGGTCCCTCTGTGGTTCATCCGAAAGAAGTTCGGCGGTGGGAAGATCGTGCGGATCGGCCTGTCAGGCCTGTCGCTGACCGATCACTATCGCCTGGGGCAGATCGTCGCCCGGGCCGTGGAGGATACCGGGACGCGGGCGGCGTTTATCGCCAGCGGTGACCTTTCCCACAAACTCCAGGAATACGGGCCCTATGGGTTCGCCAAGGAAGGGCCTGAATACGATCGGAGGATCATGGATGTCTGCAATCGGGCGGCCTTCGGGGAGCTGTTCGACTTTGACGAAACGTTTTGCGATAAAGCAGCGGAATGCGGCCATCGGTCCTTTGTGATCATGGCCGGGGCGTTGGATGGCCTCAGCGTAAAGGCCACGGTCCTGTGCCATCAGGACGTGACTGGCGTGGGCTACGGGATCTGTACGTTCTATCCGGAGGGAACGGACCCGAATCGGCATTTTTTGAAAGCATATCAGGAAAAGGCGGAGCGGGAATGCCTCGAACGTGCGGAAAAGAGCGATCCGTACGTCAGGCTGGCGCGGGCTTCCGTGGAAAGCTGGGTCCGGCATCACGAGCGCATCTCCGTTCCCGAAGGGCTCCCGGAAGAAATGCTGACGCGGCGGGCAGGCGCATTCGTCTCCCTGCACCGCCACGGGCGGCTGCGGGGCTGCATCGGGACGATCATGGCGACGGAGAAAAACATCGCGGAGGAGATCGTCCAGAACGCCGTCAGCGCCTGTTCACGCGATCCCCGGTTTTCGCCGGTCACTCCCGACGAGCTGAGCACGCTGGAAATCAGCGTGGATGTTCTTGGGGAGTTGGAGAGCATCGACTCCCCCGATGAGCTGGACGTGAAACGGTACGGCGTCGTGGTCAGCCATGGACGGAAGCGGGGACTATTACTGCCGAACCTGGACGGCGTGGACACCGTGGAAGAACAGATTCGCATCGCCCGTCAGAAGGGCGGCATCCGCGAGGGAGAGTCGTACCGGTTGGAGCGGTTCGAAGTGGTACGGCATTATTGAGAGGGACAGCCTATGGCAACCTGCACTGTATGTTTCCGACACTGCAATATCTCAGAAGGGCAGCTTGGCTTCTGTGGCGGTCGGATGACCAGAGATGGCCGCGTGGAAGCGTACAACTATGGCCGGATCACCTCCCTGGGATTGGACCCTATCGAGAAAAAACCACTCAAACGGTTCTTCCCCGGCAGCCTGATCCTGTCCGTGGGCAGCTTCGGGTGCAATTTGCGCTGCCCCTTCTGCCAGAATCACGAGATCTCCTGGTCCGAGCAGGCCAGGGCATTGGCGAAGACGGCGGAAACCGTCAGCCCCGAGGAGTTGGTTGACCTTGCCTTGAGAACGCGGCCCCGGGGAAATATCGGCATCGCGTTCACGTACAACGAGCCTTTGATCGGCTATGAGTTCGTGCGGGACACGGCCCGGCTGGCGAAAGCTGAAGGACTGAAGAACGTGATGGTCACCAACGGAACGGCGGAGTTGGCCGTCCTGGAGGAGCTGAGCCCGTATATCGACGCCATGAACATTGACCTGAAGGGATTCACCGATCGTTACTACAGCAAAGTTCTGAGCGGCGATCGGCAGCAGGTCATGGCGTTCATTGAGGCGGCGGTGAAGACTTGTCACGTGGAGCTGACGACGCTGATCGTTCCCGGCGAAAACGACGGAGAAGAAGAGATGCGGGAACTATCAAGATGGGTCAGTCGGTTCCGAAACCCGGACGGGGACAGCATCCCGCTCCATATCTCCCGGTTTTTCCCCCGGTTCCATATGCAGGATCGGAAAGCGACCGATGTGCGGATCGTCAAATATCTGGCAAGGATCGCCTCTGAAACGCTGGAACATGTGTATACGGGAAATTGCTGAACTCCGCTGAATAGCGAATTCTATCATAACGGATACTATTTTCAACGAAAAAGAGAGGTGCCTTCAATGCAGGAGATTAAATGCCCCAACTGCGGTCAGGTCTTTCAGGTGGATGAAAGCGGATACGCCCAGATTGTTCAGCAGATTAGAGACAGGGAATTCGCGCAGGAACTGGATCGACGTGAGCAGGAACTGAAGAAAAGAACGGAGAGCGATCTTACGGTATCATGAACGAAGGTGCATTGTGAAAGAATGAGGAAGCCGACTGCGGCCGGTAACGCAGTCCGGCATTTCATATCAAAAATAACGAGGGGATGGCGTTTCCGGAGAAAACATGATATGCTTATATAGTCAACAGATACAATTATGCATGTGTCGGGAGTCGAAGATGTCGATAAATCGGAGTTTGTAGGGGAGAACTGTAAGATATGACGTCGGAAGAATTATGGAATAGATCAGGTCTTACCGGGACCTATGAAGCAT
>JBGUZS010000069.1:0-25669 GCA_045223835.1 Oscillospiraceae bacterium
TGGCAGTTGTTGTGTAGCAACTACATCTTACCATGTTCGAGTTGAATTTCCTCTTTTATTTGTCACCTATCATTTGTACCATATCACCCGGGGGTGTCTTCCTCCGTTGCTTTCCGGGATTAATTCAACCTGCGGTAGATTTTATTCTCTATTCCCGTTATTTACGAATCCGTCTCTCTGCCGTATGATGATCCTGCGGACCGCAAATACCCGAAGACAAGGAGAAAAGAATGGATGCTTTGAAGATCGGGCGGTACATCCAGCATCTGCGGAAGGCCGCCGGGATGACCCAGAAGGAGCTGGCCGAAAAACTGAGTATTTCCTTCCAGGCCGTTTCCAAATGGGAGAACGGCGACGCGCTGCCGGATACGGCGATCCTGACGGCGCTGTGTGACGCCCTGGACACCACCGCCGACCAGCTGCTGCGGGGCGGCGCGCTTGCGGCGGGGGAACGAAGACCCATGCGGGCGGAGGACGTGGTGAAGGGCTTTCAGTGCATGGAGGAGATCGGAAAGCTCTTCGGCGAGGACAGCACCTTCTTCACCGGGATGGTGGAGGGGATCAACGCCAGGATGAATATCGACCTGCTGGCTTATCTGAAGGACCCCATAGCCCGGGAGGTCATGTATGCGGAGGCGCTCATCCAGGGGATCCTCTCCGGCCGCACCGTGGACATGGAGGAGGTCGAACGGGTGATCCACCGGGAAAAGATGCGGGAGACGATCCGGCGCTATCTCAGCAAAGCCGGGGAAAGGCCCTGATTTCTGGTTCGGTACCCCGGGAAAACGAAGGGCTGACGCCGATCCTCGGTCACGAGGCGCGTCAGCCCTTTCGTCTTATTGGGTCCCCAGAGCCGCCGCCTCCCGGTAGCTCTCGCAGCTCTCCACCGTATCCGGCGGGAAAAACTCATCCACCGGAAAACTGATCCGCCGGAACAGGGCGCAGGGATCGTCGTCCGTCCCGGCTGTGCATTCCTTCTCCGGCATGCAGTAATCGTATGCGGGCATCAGGAGCTGGGTATCCCGCTCCAGCCGGATGATGCTGAACTGCCCCAGGGTGACATAGACCCGCCTGGGAGAGCGGTTCAGGGCGATGCCCTCCGGGAAGGCGGCAGAAATAAAGGCGGGAATCTCCCCCAGCTCCTGCTCTCCGGGACTCAGGTCCTCCGCCAGATCCACAGCGCGGATGTTCAGCACGATGGGGTCCACCGCCTCCACCACCGCCGTGGGGAGGTCCGTCCGCTCCAGGGCCGGGGCAGCCCGGGAGGTAAAGACCTTCGCGCTCCCTTCGCTGCCGAAGAGCAGCACCCGCTTGTCGAATACGCAAAGGCCGCTGATGCTTTCCGTTCCGCTGCCCAGGGTGTAGGCCTCCCCCTTGATCCGGTAGAAGAAACGCACATCCACCGTGTAGTATCCGCGGTTGAAGGCCACCTCCTCCACGTTCACCCCCGCATACAGCAGTTCGGCAGACCTGGCCCGCACGCCGATGGCGTTGGCGATGGCCGCCTGGGAGGCTGATTCGGGGTATAGACGCAGATCCTCCATGCAGTCCTTATCCCGGCAGGAATCGAAAATCTTCCGTGTATGCACACATACGGCTTCACGCACGCTTTCGGAGCCGTCCAGGGGCCCCGGCGTCACTCTATCCGCCATGAAACTACCTCCTGATCCTGGTTGGTTTCAGTACAATCTATGATTGCCGTGTATTTTTGTGCACCGGATTCTTTTCATGGCGGCAATTCTATGCTATAATGAGTGGTAAAGGAAAAGAGGATCAACGGCCCTGCCGCTGCGAGGTGTATTCATGGATAACGTAGGCTTCATTCGGGAAAAGCTGGATATCAAGCTGCTGGTCCTGTTCGTGCTGAGCCGGCTTACCCGTCCCGTAACCATTCTGGCGTTGTCGGACCTGGTCCTGACGGAGAGCTCCGTCAACTATTTTGATTTTATCGATGCTCTGTCCTCCCTGGTAAAAACCGAGCATGTGATGGAGCTGGACGAGGACCGGTACATCATCACCAACAAGGGCATCCGCAACCTGGCGGAGTTTGAGACCCGTATTCCCTATACCGTCCGCCTCAGGGCCGGGAGCGCAGCGGAACGTATGGCCAGGGTGCTGCAGCGCAACGCCATGGTGCAGGTCAGCCATGAGATGCGCTCCGATGGGAGCGCCGCCGTACATCTCGCCCTGTCGGACGGGCTGGGCCCGATCCTGAACATCGACCTCCTGGCCGGAAGCGAGCAGCAGGCCGAGACCATGAAGAAGAATTTCCATAAGAACGCCGAGGAGTACTACGGCCGCATCGCCAATATGCTGCTGGATTGATTCCCCCCTTCGCCCGTGCCGCCTTCCCGGTACGGGCGTTTTTTCCTGTCTGATCAATAATATTAAAAATCAGATGCCTCCCGGAGAAGTCCCGGAGGCAGGAAAGGAGAAGCGCGCATGAGCAAATTCAGGCTGAATCCCGGCACGCCCTTCAAGGGATACATGTTCGGCGGAAACGCCCCTGCCGGAAGCATCCGCAACAACACGAACTCCAACACCCATAATCCTCCCCATCCCCCGGTACTGTGTTCCAAGGTCCTGGCTGACGGCAGGGAGGACAGCTGGCTGGAGTATGTTCCCGCGGACCTGGATCCGGAAAGCAGACCGCCCCTCATCATCTCCTGCCATGGCGGCGGCGCTCAGGCCCAGATGCAGTTTGACGAAACCTCCTGGTGCTATATTGCGGAGCAGGAAGGGGCCGTGGCTGTATTCCCCAATGCGGGGGGCACCCGCCGGAGCTGGCTCACGGAGGAGGACGCAGTGCAGAAGCCGGGCGAGCGCCCCAGCATGCTGGATGTGTTTTCTGAGAATCCGGATGGCCGGGCGGCAGAGAGCGCCCATCATATCCAGTTCCTCAAAGCTTTGATCCAGGAGATGAAGGCGAAATACAATATTGACGAGGGCCGGGTATACCTTCAGGGCATGTCCATGGGGGACATTATGACCATGATGTTCGCCCGGGTCTGCGGCAACCTGCTGGCCGGCATCGACAGCACCGCCGGTCCCTCTCCCCAGGTGGCGCTCTTCGACCGGGATGGACAGGTAAAGGGGTACAAGTGCCCCGTTCCGGTATACCAGTCACGTGGCGAGCTGGATGAGATCGTCGTCTCCCCCATGGAAGGCAAGGAGAAAACCACCCGGCAGGATATCAACGCCATGAATCGGGCCTTTTGGCTGAAGGTGAACGAGTGCGACGCCCTTCCCCGGCTCTCCATCCTGGATGTGAACAACTTTGCCTTCTATACCGGCAGGAAGGCCAATCTGGTTTACCGGGACGTGAAGCACAGGGCGCATGGGCAGACGCTGGACGACGCCTACTGGGCTTGGCATACCCTGTTCAAGGGCACCCGCCGGAATCCGGACGGCAGCATCACCTGCGTGGATACGGACTATTCCGCCCGGGGAGATGTGGACGCCGCCGCTCTCTGCGCCGGCTGCGGATACGCCTATATCAACAACAGCCGGGTCAGGCTGGAGGCCTCTGCCTTTGTCGAGCCCCTGTCCAACTTCGACTTTGCCACCCGAAGCCTGCAGGAGTATAAGCGGGAGCTTTATGTCCCCGTGAGCTTCCTGACCCAGTATTTCGATATCCCCGTGGATTACGCGCCCGACCGGCGCAGCGCCGTGCTCCACTGTCCCGAGGGGGACTGCGAGATCGCGGAAGCCAGCATCGCCGCCCTGTGGGACGGCTTCCTGCGCTCCATGTTCGTTCCCGCCATTCTGAAGGACGGGGTCCTGTTCGTGGCGGTGCGCTGGTTTGCGGAGGTCATTTTCGGCATGCACGTGACCCAATGCGACGACGCCCTGTATATCTCCGATCACCACGGGGAGATGAGCAAGGACATGGCCTACCTCATCCGGGAAATCCTTTCCTGACCCGGAGAGCGGAAATCGCCCCGAAGGCCGACGCCTTCGGGGCGATTTGTATAAAGGCTTCTTATTTCTCCACGATCTCCAGCACGTCCATGGGGCAGGCCTTGACGCAGATGCCGCAGGCGATGCATTTGGAGGAGGTCTCCACCTCCGGGACCTTCACCAGCACACCGAAGGGGCAGACCTCTTTGCACTTGCCGCAGCCGGTGCAGAGCTTCTTGTTGATCATGTAAACGCCCTTGGGGTTCTGAGTGATGGCGTTGAACTCGCATACCTTGGCGCATTTGCCGCACTGTACGCAGGTCACCGGCTTCGCCGCGCCGTTTTTCTCCACGATGCGGATGCAGGCCTTATCCTGATGGAATTCCTTATAAAATGCTTCAGAACAGGCCCGGACGCATTGGAGACAAGCCATGCATTCCACATCTTTTTTCACTGCCAGTCTTTTCATACGCTGCTCCTTTATGTGCTGAACTGTATTCCCTCGGCAGAATGGCCTCGGAATCGCCTGTATTATACCGGGCTTTTCCGACAATATCAAGCCCCGGACCTTCTCTTTTGATCATACGGGCTTTACTGCGGGAGGAATTTGGTGTATCCTTGAGCTGTACCCTTCGGTATAATCCGTACACAAGGTCAAGGAGGACGCTCCGTTGAAACGCCTGATCCCCTTTTTCCTCATCGCCGCCCTGTTCATGGGCCTGCTGGGCGGCTGCGGCGTTGTAGACTCGCAGGATGTGCTGAACCTGGCGGGAGACATGCTGGAGGAGGCGCTGGCCCAGACTGCCGAACCGGAAGGCCTGATCCTGGAAACGCCTTCTCCGACCCGGAAACCCGCGGCGACGCCTGCCCCCGAGCAGACGCCTGAGCCCACCCCGGAACCGACGCCGGAACCTGCCCCTGAACCCACCCCGGCGCCAACGCCGGAACCCACTCCCCAGCCAACGCCGGAACCCACTCCTCTCCTGGCGGAGGACGGCAGCTACACCTCCAAGGAGGACGTGGCCCTGTATATCCACCTCTACGGGCGCCTGCCGGAGAACTTCATCACCAAGAAGGAAGCCCGGAATCTGGGCTGGGAGGGCGGCTCCCTGGAGCCGTACGCCCCGGGCAAATGCATCGGCGGGGATTATTTCGGCAATTATGAAGGTCTGCTGCCGGAGAAGAAGGGCAGGAAATATACGGAATGCGATATCGATACCCTGGGAGCCAAATCCCGAGGCGCAAAACGGATCATTTTTTCCAACGACGGTCTCATCTACTACACTGACGACCACTATGAGAGCTTTGAGCTGCTGTACGGGGAGGACAAGGGATGAAAGAAGTGATCCTGGACGGAGCGCGCTGCACGGATCGGAAGAAAACCTGCGCCGCCCTGGCCCTGAGCTGCGGGTTTCCCGAGGAATGCGGGCATAACCTGGATGCGCTCCATGATCTGCTCACCGCCAGCGCGGAGGATATCCGGGTGACCATTCTACATGCGGATGAGCTGGAACGGGGTCTCGGGCAGGATTACGCCGGCCGGATGCTCCGTATGCTGCGGGATTCCGCCGGGGAAAACGAGCATATCGCCCTCCGCATCGAGGGGAATGAGAATGGGAAAGGAAGGACTGAAACCATGACGGTGGAAAACGCCAACGCCTTCGGCAATGAGCTGGAGCAGCGGCTGCTGCTGCGCTACTCCCCCATTGCGCTGAAGCTGCTGTATTCCGAGGACGAGATCCCGGAGGGCACCATCCGTCCCGTACGGGACGAGGGAAACCGGCTGGCCATGTGCCAGGCCTTTGCCCTGGTGCGCAGGAACCGGAAGGCCTACACCATGCTGAAGGACGACCATTGGTGCGTCTGGCCGTTGGTCTCCTATAAGCTCTGCCCCATGGAGGACGAGGACTATGTTTACATGGGCACCAAGTTCTTCATGAAGGATCCCCAGCGGGGAGTCAGATTCCTGAAGGAGGAGTACCCCTTCCTGAAAGGCCGGACGCCTATCGGCTTCTCCATTGCCCCCCTGCGGAGCTGCACCTTCGTGCCGGATATCGTGTGCATCTACTGCACCCCCGCCCAGATCCGCAGCCTGATGATGGCCACCAAATACATCACCGGGGATATGCTGGAGGTGACCCTGGATCCGGTGGACTCCTGCGTGCATTCCAGCATCCCCGTGCTCAACGGCAAGGATTTCAATATCACCTTCCCGGATCCCGGAGAGTATGAGCGGGGACTGACGGATGAGAACGAGGTGATGTTCACCCTGCGGAGCGAACGGCTGGAGGAGCTGACGGAGAGCCTGAAGCGCTTCGACCAGATCGGCATGGGCTTCCAGAAGCTGCGGATGGAGATGAGCATGAATTTCCCCCGTCCCCCCTTCTACGAGGAGATGTTCAAAAAATGGGGACTCGCCACCGGGCCCCTTTGGGGACAGAAGGGCCCCGCGCAGCCCATGGAGTGATCCCCCGCGCATAAATGTTCCCCCGGGACGACGACGCCGTTCCGGGGGAGATTCTTTCCGCCTTGTCCGCTCAGCTCTCGTAATCGCTGAAATTGGTGTTGATGAGCCGCTCCAGGGCCTCCACGGCCTCCTGCTCATCCGGGCCATCCGCGGCAATATCCATGGTCATGCCCTTGATGATGCCAAGGGAGAGAACGCCAAGCAGGCTCTTTGCATTAATCCGCCGCTCATCCTTTTCGATCCAGATGCTGCTTTTGAACTCATTGGCCTTCTGGATAAAAAATGTCGCCGGCCGGGCATGAAGACCGACCTGATTGTTGACGGTTACAGTCCTGATGTACAATGGCTACACGACCTTTTCTTCATAATTATTTGTCCTTTATTGTTTGATACTCTACCAAAAAAACAGGGGGCAGTCAAGTCCAAACGCCGCTTTTCTCCTCGGCTGACCTGCCGAAATTCCGGGGTTTTCAGACCTTGATTTCAGCGATTGTGACCCCATCTTCTCCTTCGCCGTATCTCCCGGTGCGGAAGCTGCGCACATCCCCGCTGCGGCGCAGATAATCCTGTACCGCCTTCCGAAGGGCGCCGGTGCCTTTGCCATGGATGATCCGCACGGTATTCAGCTTGGCCATCCTGGCGCTGTCCAGGTACCGTTCCAGCATGAGCAAGGCTTCCTCCCCGGTAAGTCCCCGGAGATCCACCTCCGGACTGACAGAGAGATTGCGGAGCTTGGATTCCGTTTCCCGCAGGAACTTCTTTTTATCCGGCGACGCGCTTTCCGCCAGCTTGACCTCCTCCGTTTTGGCCGATACCCGGAGGATGCCCGCCTGGAGGGTAAGGGCTCCGTCCGCGCCGACGGTGAGGACCGTGGCGGGGGTGCCCAGCTTTTTCAGGATCACCGTATCCCCGGGCTTCAGCGGCCGGGCAAGCGGTGTGTTGTCCTCTTCCTCCTCCCGGCCGGTACCCAGCTGCTCCTGCGCCTCGTTCAGTCTTCGCACGAGCTGCACCTTGGCCGCGTTCACCTGCTGAACGTTTTCCGCCTTGACTGCAGCCCTCCGCAGCTCGTTCAGCTCCTCGAAGGTCTCCTCGGAAACCCGGCGGGCCTCCCGCAGCAGCCGGTCCGCCTCCCTTCTGGCATGGATGCCGGCCTTGCTCCGCTCCTCCTCCGCCTTTGCCCGGAGCTGGGCGGCGCTGTCCGCGTCCGCCCGGGCCTGGAGCCGGAGGCTCTCCGTTTCCTCCTGCGCCTGCTCCAGCTTTTTCCGCTCCGTCTGCAGCAGGGCGAGCACCTGCTCGAATTCCGCCTGCTCGCTGTCCATCCTGCTCCCGGCGTCCATGATGATCTCCTCCGGCAGCCCCAGCCGCCGGGAGATCTCGAAGGCGTTGGATTTTCCGGGGATGCCCATGAGCAGCCGATAGGTGGGCCGGAGGGTCTCCACATCGAACTCGCAGGAGGCGTTCATGACCCCCGGAGCGGTGGTGGCATAGACCTTCAGCTCCGCATAATGGGTGGTGGCGGCGATGCTGGCGCCCTGCTTCCGGGCATATTCGATAATGGCGATCGCCAGGGCAGCTCCTTCGCTGGGATCCGTTCCGGCGCCCAGCTCATCGAAGAGCATGAGGGTATCCTCCTCTGCCTCCTCCAGCATGCCCACAATGTTGCGCATATGGGAGGAGAAGGTGGAGAGGGACTGCTCGATGCTCTGCTCATCCCCGATATCCGCCAGCACCTTCCGGAACAGGGGCAATGCGCTGCCGCTCTCCGCCGGGATATGGAGACCGCAGGCCGTCATGACGCTCAGCAGGCCCAGGGTCTTGAGGCTGACCGTCTTTCCGCCGGTATTGGGGCCGGTGATGACCAGCGTATCAAAATCGCCCCCCAGGGCAATATCGATGGGGACCGCGCTACCCTGATTCAGTAGAGGATGCCGGGCCTTTTTCAGCTGCAGACGGCCGTCATGGGACAGGATAGGCTCCTCTCCCCGGAGGCGGTAACTCAGCTGGGCCTTGGCAAAGATCAGGTCCAGCCTGGCCATGCAGTCGAAATCGCAGACGATATCCGACTCAAAGCCGGCAGCGTCTGCGCTGAGCTCCATCAGGATGCGCTCGATCTCCTTCTTCTCCTTGGCCTGAAGCTCCCGGATCTCATTGTTGGCCTGCACCACCTGCATGGGCTCCACGAACAGGGTCTGGCCGCTGGAGCTCACATCGTGCACAAGACCGTTCAGCGCGCCCTTATGCTCCGCCTTCACAGGAACCACATACCGGTCCGACCGCATGGTGATGATGGGATCCTGGAGCACCTTGGCATAGGCAGGCGAGGTGATGATCTTGTTCAGCACATCCCGGATCCTGGCGCTGGCCGCCCGCATATGCCGCCGGATGGAAGCCAGCTCGCTGCTGGCGGCGTCCGCGATCTCCTCCTCCCCCACAATGGACAGGGTGATCTTCTCCTCCAGGAATTTATTGGGGATCAGGGCGCCGAACAGGCCGGTCAGACACCCGGCCTCCTCTCCCGCCCAGCCCTTCAGCTGACGGGCTGCCCGGAGGACGCCTGCGATATCCAGCAGTTCCCGGGTATTCAGCATCCCCCCCAGCCTGGCCCGGGCCAGACTCCCGCTCACCGGGCGGATATCGCATAGGGGCGCCGTTCCCTTCAGCGCCACCATCCGCTTGGCGTCCGTGGTCTCCCGCAGCCGGTCGGCCACCTCGGTATCGATATCCGAGGGGCGCAGCTCCAGCGCCGCCTCCTTGGCGGCGGAGCAGACCGCCTCCTCCTGCAGCATCCGCAGCACGCTGGGCAGCTCCAGGGTGAGGAGGGATTTTTCATACAGTTTGTTCATTTCTTTCATGGCATGATCATGTCCTGATCTTCTTATAGTAATCCAGCGCGGAAAAGCGCCGTTCCAGCTGCTCCTGCACATAGCGCTCCGCCGCGCCGCCCAGTCTTTTCTCCGCTTCTTCTCCCAGGGCGAAGGCAAACACCCGGCTGTCCGGCGCGGACAGGATATAGCGCAGGGCCTCCAGGGACGCAGGGGGCAGGGACACGGGCAGGAGGGCGTTTCCCGCCGCGCATTCCCGGCAATACAGGGAGCCGCCCCGGAGATCCAGCATCGGCGCCTCCGGCTCTTCCCTTCCGCATACGGCGCAGCGCTCCGTTTCCGGCCGGTAACCCAGCTGGGACATCAGGCGGATCTCGAAGGCGGCCTTCACCAGAGCGGGGGATTTCTTCCCCTCGGAAAGGAGCCACAGGGCGTTCAGCCCCAGGGCCAGCTCCCCGGCGGCTGTCTCCTCCCCCTCGGGGCAGGCGGCGTCCAGCAGTTCCAGGAAATATGCGCCCAGGGCATAGGCTTCCACGTCCGCCGCAAGGCCGGGAAACAGGCTGATGGTGCTGGCCTCGTTCAGATAATACCGGTCCCGGCTCTCGGAAAGGGTCATCTCCGCGTAGGCGAAGGGCTGACTGGCCGCGGCGATCCGGCTGCTCCGCCGGAGGGCTCCCTTGGCGGAGACGGTGATCTTGCCCCGGCTGTCCGTCAGCACGGTAAGGATCCGGCTGCTCTCCTGATAATCCGCCGCCCGGAGCACCAGGCCCTTCAGCACTAGGCTAGCCATCGTAGCCGAAGTTCCGGAGCATGGCGCCGCTGTCCCTCCAGTTCTCCTTCACCTTTACCCAGCTCTGGAGATAGACCTTCGACCCCATATAACGTTCCACATCCCTTCGGGCCATCTGGCCGATCTTTTTCAGCATCGCGCCGTTTTTACCGATGATGATCCGCTTGTGGCTCTCCTTTTCGCAATAGATGGTCACGTCCAGATCGATGATCCCGTCCTCCTCCCGCTGGGTGAAGCGGGTGACCTCCACGGCGGTGCCATGGGGGATCTCCTTATCCAGACAGTACAGGAGCTTTTCCCGCACGATCTCCGCCACGATCTGCCGGTCCGGCTGATCCGTGACCATATCCTCGGGAAAAAGCTGGGGCCCGGGCTGGGCCAGCGAGGCCAGGATATCCAGCAGCTCCTCCACCCCGTCCCCTGTTTTGGCGGAGATGGGGATAATCTGCCGGAAATCCGCCGCCTTGGCATAGCAGTCCATAACGCCCAGCAGCTCTTCCTTCTTTACGGTGTCGCACTTGTTGATGAGCAGGATGAGGGGCGCGCCGGAAGCCTGTCCCATGCGGATCAGGGCCTCCTCCTGCTGTCCCACATGGGGAATGGGCTCCACCATCAGAAGGATGGCGTCCATATCCCCGGCCACGCTCTCCTCCACCACCTTGCTCATATAGCTGTCCAGCCGGTTTTTGGGCTTATGGTAACCCGGCGTATCCAAAAACACCAGCTGAGCGTCTCCATGGGTGCAGATGGCATAGATCCGGTTCCGGGTGGTCTGGGGCTTATGGGAAACGATGGCGATCTTCTCCCCGGCGATGGTGTTCGCCAGGGTGCTCTTCCCCACATTGGGCCGCCCGGCAATGGTAAATACTCCTGTACGTTCAATGCTCATAGGTGCATCTTCCTCATGATGATCTCTTCCCGCTCCCGCATCCGCCGCTTCTGTTCCCCCTCGTCCAGGTGGTCATAGCCAAGAAGATGCAGTACGCTGTGGGCGGTGAGGTAAGCGGTTTCCCGTTTCGGCCCATGGCCGTATTCCTCTCCCTGGCTGCGGATCCGGTCCAGGTTCAGAGCCATGTCCCCCAGGGGAAGGCGGCCGGAATCCGGGTCCGCATCCCCCTCCGCAGGATTAAAGGCGCCGGCGGTAAAGGTAAAGGCCGGGAAGCTGAGCACATCCGTGGCGGAATCCACCTGCCGCTGCTCCCGGTTCAGCTCCCGGATGCCCTCGTCATCCGTAAACAGGACGCTCACCTCGCAGGCCACCCTGACTCCTTCCGCTCTCAGGGCGGCGCGGATGGTCCGGCGCACAAGGAGGGCGGCCCAGGCCGGGGCTTCTCCGGTAAAGTATACCCGAACCCGCTGCCTCATCCGTTTCTCCTCCGGTAGGGGGGCCGCTCCGGGGTCCGGACCTTCTCGAACCGCTCATAAGCCTCGATGATCCGCTGCACCAAAGCATGGCGTACCACATCCTCCCCCGTCAGACGGCAGATCTCGATGCCCTCGATATTCTTCAGGATGTTCATGACTTCCTTCAGGCCGCTGACCTTATCCTTCGGCAGGTCGATCTGGGTGATATCCCCGGTGATGACCGCCTTGGAGCCGAAGCCGATGCGGGTAAGGAACATTTTCATCTGTTCCCGGGAGGTATTCTGGGCCTCATCCAGGATGATGAAGGAATCGTCCAGCGTCCTGCCGCGCATATAGGCCAGGGGAGCCACTTCGATGCTCCCCTTCTCCACCAGCTGCTGATAGGTCTCCGGGCCCAGCATATCGAACAGGGCGTCATACAGCGGTCGGAGATAGGGATCGACCTTATTCTGCAGATCCCCGGGCAGGAAGCCCAGCTTTTCCCCCGCCTCCACCGCAGGCCGGGTGAGGATGATGCGGCTGCATTCCCTGGCCCGGTAGGCGGTGACGGCGCAGGCCACGGCCAGATAGGTCTTTCCCGTTCCCGCGGGGCCCACGGCCAGGGTAACGGTGTTCTTCCGGATGGCCTCGATATAGTTTCGCTGGCCCAGGGTCTTGGCCTTGATGGGTCGTCCCTTCGCGGTGATGCAGACCACGTCGTCCTGGATGCGGCTGAGCTGATCCAGCCGTCCATCTTTAGCCAGCTTCAGCACATAACGGACGTTCTGGGTGTTGACGGGTTCTCCCCGGGCGGCCAGCTTCATCAGGCCTTCGATGGTCTGCTCCGCATAGGCGGCGGCTTCCTCCTCCCCGCTGATATGCAGCTCGGAATCCCGGTCCGTGATGCTCACCTGCAGCTCCTTTTCCAGCAGATGCAGGTTTTCGTCGAAGGCGCCGAAAACGTTGATCAGGTTTTCCAGCCGGTCGATGCTGATGATACGCTCTGTCATGAACTCACTCTCTTCAAGTACGGGATCGCAGCTCAGCCCTCCCGCGATTGGGTAAGGCCGATCTGCTGCAGACACTCCGCCGCCATGGAAATGCGCAGGAACCCATCCCCGACTTCCGCGGAAAAGCTGCAGGTCTCGGGCTCCGGACAGCCGCTCTCCTCCCGCAGCCAGCGGAGCAGGCGTTCCCGAAGGATCGCCTCCCCCAGCTCCTGATCCAGGGACCGGCGCAGGGGGGTGTACTCCCGGTATTCCGCGCGCACCAGGGAGACGGGCAGAAAGCTCCCCAAAAGGGCAAGACGTGTCTCACTTTGTATTTTATCATAGGCCTCATAGGAAATTCCACCATGAAAGTAGAGATTCAGGCGAAAATTACAGATTTTCAGGGCCCATCGCACCTTACTGCGTCCGGTCTCCGCCTTTTCCCAGTGCTCCAGGGGGAGGACCGCCTCGGCCTGATACCAGGTCCTTGCCCATACATCTCCCATGGCGTGAACCTCCCGGGGACTGTTTTGGAGATCCGTCAGACCGCCGGTGATAAGGGTCTCCCCCGCCAGCACGGCGTCCCCCGGCTTCACCTCGGCCTTTCCCTCCAGGACGCTCATCCGTTCCACCAGACCGGTACGGCCGGCGACCACGTCTGCGGGAAGGTCCTCCTCCACCATCTCCGGCGGCTCCCGCCGCTCCCGCACGATCACCGTCGCCTTGCTGCCGCTGACCCGGACGGTAAGGTAGCTGAGCCTGCCCAGCTTTTCCTGCATCCGGCTGCGCACCAGCTCATTATCGATATGCATGCTGTTGTGGCCCACGCCCACGTTCAGCTCCTCCAGGGCGGCCAGGATCTCTGTCCGGCTCAGGGTCCGGTTCCCCACCACATCGATCTCCCAGATCGTATCCGAGAGCCGCAGCAGCCCTGCCAAAAGCAGCGCCGGCGCCAGGAGCAGGCCGATGTGGCCTCGGAAACGGCGGAGGAAATGACCCAATCCCCGGCGGGTCAGCACCTCCGTCTCCACCCGCCGCTTCTCCGCCAGCTCTGTCAGCTCATCCAGCCGGTCCCCCCGGACAAAAAGGCGAAACCGGGCGCCGCCCTCCGCCCGGACCCGGGAAAAGGGGACGTCCTCCAGGGCCAGATCATTCAGCAGCTCCGGTACACCCTCTCCCGTGAGGCGCACCTCCGCCCCCTCGGTGATCCAATACGCCGACCGCATATCAGTAGACCAGCTCCAGGGCCAGGATCTTTCCCCGGAGCTGCAGCTCCCCCGCCGTCATGACCTCCAGGGTGAGCCCGCTGCCCCGCACATGGAGCTGCGCCCCGGCGCAGCGCACCACCACCAGCTCAGCGCCGTAAGCGGCCAAGCCCCGGTGCTGCTCCACCCGTACCCTTTCCAGTCCCTCCAGCTCGATCCGGGGCAGACCGGGGAGGAAGGCCAGGGGCAGATCGCTCCCTCCGTCCAGTCTGCGCAGGAGTTTCCCGGCAAATCGCATTTCCAAGCCCTCCTCCACATAGGGATGTCGTACCTCTATCCTAGCATGCGGGAGGAAGGATTATGCGTTTTCGACGGCTGCTGACAAAAGGGGAGCCTCTGCTGTTTCTCCTGGTGACCGGGCTCCTCCTGGCCTTTCCCGGGGAGACCTCCGTCTATGCCCTGGAGGGGATAGACCTGTGCCTGCGCAGCGTCATCCCCTCCCTCTTCCCCTTTTTTGTTCTCACCGCCCTGTTTCAGGAGCGGGCTATCCCTCTGCGCCTGGGCAGGCTGCTGGCTCCGGTATTCCGGCGCTGCTTCCGGCTCAGCGGCGCGGGGGGCAGCGTTCAGCTCCTGGGGCTGGTGAGCGGGTATCCCGTGGGAGCGGCCGCCGCCTCCGCCCTGTACCGCAGCCGGGGATGCGGGAAGGAGGAGGCCCAGCGGCTGCTGATCACCGCCAATAACTGCGGCCCGGCCTTCCTCCTGGGCATCCTGGGGGGAAGGGTCTTTGGCAGGGCCGGACCCGCTTTTCTCCTCCTGGCCATCCATATCGCCGTAACCCTATGGCTGGCGCTGCTGCTGGGGGCCATGCCTGGGCCTGCCCCGGCGGAGAAGACGGAGGAACCCGTCCCCGCGCCTCTGTCTGCCGCCTTTTCCGCCGCGGTGCTCCGGGCGGGCAGCGGGGTGCTCACCGTCTGCGCCTATGTGATCCTTTTTTCCGTCCCCGTCCGCTATATTCCTGAGCTCCCCCTGCTCCGGGGCTTTCTGGAGCTGACCGCGGGACTTTCCGCCATGAGCGGCTTCAGCCCGGAAAACGCCGCGGCCGCCGCTTTTCTCCTGGGCTGGGGCGGGCTGAGCGTCTGCGCCCAGGTGCTGCGCCATGCCCGGGAGGCGGGGCTTTCCGCCGCGCCCTATCTCGCCGGGCGCTTCCTCCATGGTCTGGTCTCCGCCCTGGCCGCCTGGTGCTGCTTCACCCGTCCGCTTCTGCTGATCCCCTTGTTCCTGGCTGCGGCTGCAGCCGCAGTTTTTGTAAAAAAAGGTGGAAAACGGGGGCAGGCCGGGGTATACTGTCAGGGAGGTGAGTCGCATGATCTTTCGTAAACGGGTGGAGCCGGCTTGCTCCTACTGCAGACATTCCAGCCCCGCGGAGGAGGGCACCTGCATCTGTCTGAAGCGGGGCATCGTCTCCGAGTGGGACAGCTGCCGGCATTTTTCCTACGATCCCCTCCGCCGGGTGCCGGAGACGGCCCCCGCGCCGAAAACGGAGGGCCTGGATCAGGACGCCTTTTCTCTGGACTGATCAAAAATCAATATACAGGAGGCCAAAGCAGCATGGACGTGGTAAAACTCATTACTCCCGACGTGAAGCCCGGGGAATTCGCCCTGCCCGTCATGGATGTGAGCGGGGTGAAGCGCAAGTATCTGGATCTCCCCTATGTGCCCGGGGGCGGAGCCGATCAAAGCCTGGATATCTACCTGCCCGACGAGGGGGACGGCCCCTTCCCCGTGATCATCTTTATCCATGGCGGCGCCTTCTGGGGCGGGGATAAGCGGGATTTTCAGTGCCTGTATCTCATGGACGGCATCCGCCGGGGCTACGCCGTGGTAAATGTGAACCACCGGCTCAGCCAGGTGGCCAAGTTCCCCCACTCCGTATTCGATGTGAAGGCCGCGGTCCGTTATCTCCGGGGCAATGCGGAGAAATACTGCCTGGATAAAACCCGCTTTGCTGTCGGCGGGGACTCCGCCGGCAGCTACTATGCCGCCATGCTGGGCACCTCCGCCGGGGTCCCGGCCCTGGAGGATCTGAGCATGGGCTACCCGGAGGAGAGCAGCGCCGTCCAGGCGGTGATCGGCCTCTTCGGCGTATACGATCTGGAGAAGCAATCCCGGTTCACGGAGGAGACTCCCGGCACCCCCGGAATGCCCAAAATGGGAAATTTCGCGGACCAGTTCATGGGCCTCAACTGCCGGGAATACCCGGATCTGGTGAAGCTGGCCTGGCCGGGAAGCTATGTGCGGAAGGACTGTCCCCCCACCCTGATCCAGGCGGGTACCAAGGACGAGGTTGTGCCCTACGAAAACTCCCCGGACCTGGTGAACAAGATCAATTCCGTCTGCGGCGAGGGCCGGGCCATCATGGAGCCCTTCGAGGGCCTCACCCACGGCCACCCGGATTTCGGCAAGCCGGAGAACGTGGACCGGATGTTCGCGTTTCTGGACAGCGTTCTGAAGAAATAAGCGGACATAACTGTCCCGGAGGGCTTGTGATGCCCTCCGGGACTTTTTGTATCAGGAGATGCCGAAAAGGCCGTTCAGATATGCCGCCGCATCCTCGCTGAGCATCCCGCAGTAGCCTGCTATGGTATAGTCATACAGGAAGCCGCAGTTGGCATCGTAGATGAGTTTGTCCACGGTCGTCCCATCCGCCAGGATGATCCGCAGTTCCCGCTCCCCCCAATACCGGGAAAGGTCATATCCTTCGGGGGTGAAGCTGTACGTGATGAATCCGTGCCGCTCCCCCATCCTTTTCCCCGCTTCCTCACTGCGCCAGTTCATCAGGGAGCCGATCTCCGTCAGGTACCCATAGATGGCGTCCAGGGCCTCCCGGTCCTCCAGGACCCAGTTTGTCAGCCTCTGCTCCGGTTCGACCAGATGAGCCCCGCCGAAAATCCCGGGCGATACGGTCATCTTCCGGATATCCTCCGCCCCTTCCACGCCATAGATCTCCCGCAAGAGCTCCTCGGCGGTACATTCCGCTCTGGCAACCTGGTTCTCCCCGGACAGCAACACCCGGAAGATCCACAGCCGCATGACCCCCTCATGATCCCGGCTGATGAGATACTTTATCCCCTTGCACCCCTTTACCCGGTACCATTCGCCCTTCTCTGTCTCTGTCAGCTTTTCCCCCAGAAAGGGGGCAAGATTGGGATTGCCCGAAGCGAAGCGGTTTGCATCCGGCCTGTGGTATTCGGCAAACCTGTCTCCCAGCGGGACGACCGCCCGGTATGCCTTGTAGACATCAAAGGAGATTCCGCCATCGTTTACGCCCGGGCCGCCCTCGTCCCCGAACATGGGATTGACGTTCAGCAGCCGCTCCTGCGCCGTCTGAGGCGCAAGACCGCAGTACTCCTCCCCAAACCGGACCATCTCCCGAACCATAGCCTCCCGGAATGCTTCAAAGCCCTCCGGGGCATCCCCGCCGGAGGCGGTATAGCTGCTGCCGTCGGCAAATTCCAGCTCCAGGGAAAAGACTTCATCGCCGCCCTTCGTCCGCCAACCGTCCCAGGCCGCAGCCCCATGAACCCGGAATACCTCAAGGAAACGTTCAAAGGGCAGGTCTTCCCGTCCCTCTTCCCCTGTCTGCATCACCGTGCCCGGGGGAAGGAGCTCGCCGGGAAAGTCTGTCAGCGTCAGGCCCCACCGCCCATGATCCATCCTGAGGCTGACCTGATATGCCCACTTCCCCGAGCAGGAGAACTTCACCCTCAGTCTGACACAGGGAACGGCGGGGAATGGATCCGCGGTCGGGACTGGCTGGGCCGGTACGCAGGCGGCCAGCAGCGCCGCCAGGAGCAGCATCACAAGCAGAGGAAAAACCCGTTTTCTCATGCTCCGCACCTCCCTTTCGCCCCCAGCCTATAATTTGACGCCGCGTCAATGTCAAGAGTTTTTCGCAAAAACTTCCCGGAGGAAACGAATTTCCTCCGGGAGATACGATTTTCGGTATTTCAGCCCTTCAGCAGGTCTTTCACCAGCTCCCGGGCAGCCTGGATCCGCTGACCGTGGCGCTGGATCAAGAATTCGTTGGATTCATCGATCTGCTCCTGGGTATAGCCCTGGTCCGCAAAGTCCTCCAGGCGGTAGAGGATCACCGGGGTATCCCGCACGCTGATCCAGAGGTCGAGACCCGGCAGCCTTTCCGCCTCGTCGAAGTATCCCATGGCCCGGTAAAAGCCCAGGGAAGCCTCATCCAGCAGGTAGATGATCCGGTCCGGATCCTCCAGCTCCCCATACAGAAGCCGCTCCCCCGCCCCGTTCACCAGGGGGAAGGGCTCCACCTTCACCCGCACGACGCCCCTGCCGTTTTCCGGCACGGCCCGGGCCTCCACCATGCCCCGCACGGTTTCCGCCTGGGTCTGGTCCATGACCTCCGCGTATACATAGGTGACGCGCAGATTCGTCCGGTCCTTTCCGGCGACGGAGATCACGGTGAGCACCAGGATGGTCAGGAGCAGCACGCCCAGGAAGAAATACCACTTGTAATAGACCCAGAAGACGTTGGCGAGCCAGTTTTCGAAGCCCATCTCCTTCAATCTGCCCTTCTTCGCATCGTCCATTAGGATCCCTCCCCTGCAGCCGGATTTTGGTACAGTGTATCACAGGCCGCCTACGCCGTCAATCGGTATGACCGGCCGGAAAAGGAGCATACAGAATTCTCTTGACAATTCAGGTCTATTGTTGTAGACTCGCCTTGAGGTCGATAATTATAGACTCAGGAGGGTATATTTATGGCCTACCATCGTCTCTGCGAGAGCGACTATCGCTTTCTCTCCCTGATCTGGGACCATGAACCCGTCAATTCCACCGAGCTGGTGCGCCTGGCGGCAGATGCCCTTGGCTGGAAAAAATCCACCGTATATACCATGGTGAAGAAGCTGGCAGAAAAAGGCCTGGCGGTCAGCGAAAACGCCGTGGTGCGCAGTCTTGTCCCCCGGGAGGAGATCCAGATGCAGGAGAGCCGCAGCTTTGTGGACCAGACCTTTTCCGGCTCCCTGCCCGGTTTTCTGGTCTCCTTCTATGGCGGCAAAGGCATCTCACCGGAGGAGGCCGAAGAGCTGCAGAGGCTCATCAGCAAACTGAAGGAGGAATGACCATGGAACGGCTGTTTATCCGTCTCCTGCAGATGAGCCTGGCCGGGGGCATCGTGATCCTGGGGGTGCTGCTCCTGCGCCTTGTCCTCCGCCGGGCTCCGGGCCGGTTCCGGTATCTGCTCTGGGTGGTTCCGGCTTTCCGGCTCTGCGTACCCGTGACCCTGCCTTCCCCCGTAAGCCTGTTCCGTTTGTTCCGTGGCGGACTCGTGGGCGGCGGGGATTATACCCCGTCGGGGCTTACCCTTCCGCTGGAGCAGGCCGTTTCCATCGAAGCTTCCAGCGCAGCTTTCCCATCCGGGACGGCTCTGGCCCCGGCGGCGAAGGCTTCCGTTTTCTCCTGGCTCTCCGCCCTTACCTGGGTCTGGGCTGCTGTGCTGGCTGCGCTGCTGCTGTACAGTCTGATCTCCGGTCTGCTGCTGCGCCGGAGGCTGGCCACGGCGGTCCGCCTGGAGGGTCGGGTATTCCAGGCCGCAGATATCGATACGCCCTTTCTCCTGGGCCTCACCCGTCCCCGGATCTATATTCCCTGGGGAATGGAGGGGAAGGACCTTGCCTATGCCCTGGCCCATGAGCGCTGCCACCTTCGCCGGGGGGACCAATGGTGGCGGCTCCTGGGTTGGCTCATTCTGTGCGTCCACTGGTTCAATCCCCTTTGCTGGCTGGCCTTCATTCTCATGGGCCGGGATATGGAGCTGAGCTGCGACGAGGCGGTGCTGGAGCATACGGGGGACGTGCGACGGGAGTACAGCGAGAGTCTCCTGCACATCGCCGGAAAAAAGCGTCTGTCCTCTCCTGCGCCTTTGGCCTTCGGGGAGACCGGCGTGGTCAGCCGGGTGCGGAACGTGCTGCGGTGGAAGAAGGCCAAGGGATGGGTCACGGTGACGGCGATCCTTCTCTGTGTCCTGTTCACCGCCGCCTGGGTCACAGATCCCGCTAACCTTGCGCCGGAGACCCTGACCCTGAATCCGGACGGGACCCTGGGCAGCCTGGAATGGGGCATGAGCCCGGAGGAAATCGTGGCTGCTGACAGCCGATTTGAACGCCGGGAAGACAAATACGGATATGTCTGGATGGGGCTGGAGGGTGTGAGCGTGCTGGGTTATCCCTGTGACGTGCGTCTGGACTTTGCGCCTTTTATCATCGACGAGAATCTGCATCGCAGCAAGAGAGGGACGCCGATGCTGAACCAGATCGTGATCGATTACCCGGGGGAGATCTCCCTGAGGACGGAACTGACGGCGCTCTTCGGTGAGCCCGTGAAGCACCAGTTGGACTACAGTCGGGAACCCGAGATCGTGGACGGGGTATTACAAGCTCCGTTCAAATCCGAGGAGCTTCCGGAGGAGGAATGGTACTGGCTGTCCGACGAGACAGCTCTGGACCTGATCCCTCTGGAGCATATGCGCATCGGATTTCCCAAAGAGACAGACGCCTGGTTACAGGCTGGATTCTGCTCTGTATTCGTCTATCAGATCACGGTGGACGAATGGGAGACGGAGACGGGCACGGTCACCTCGCTGGCTGTCTTGGGCAACGCGGAGGCTTATCAGCGTTTCCTGGCAGAGGAATACGTCAGAAAAACGGAGGAGGGATGATCTATGGAGGCAAGAGGTCCCGTCGTCGCCCTGATCGGCGAGCGGGCGGAGGAAACGGCCCTGGCCGAGGCAGCGCCGGGGACGGAGATCTGTGGGGATACGGGCATCCCCTTTTTCCCTGCCCTGGGGATGCGGCAGAACGCGGTCAACCTGCGTATGGTCATGGAGCCGGAGCAGCAGGCGCTGTTCTGGGAGCTGCTGAAGGTGAGCGGCCTCAGACGGGCGGGGTGGAACCTCCCCTTCCGGAAGGATCAGCCGGGAAAGCTGCGGTTATGGGGAATGGTCCTGGCCCTGACCCTTCGTTCCGGGCCGGTGCTGGCCCTGGAACCCATGGCGGGGATGACCCCGGAGGATCGGGTCGATTTTGCGAATCTTCTCCGGTACTGCCGGGAGCATGGGCTGCGCCTCGCTTATACCGCATACCGGCTGAAGGACGTGATGGAGCTGACGTATCCCCATCCTCTGCGCCTGGCTCTGCCGGAGGGCTGGCGGGATACGGGCTTTGAGGAAATGGAGCGGGATCGGGCCGCCCTCGGAGAAAAGGCGGGCTGGGATAAGCTCCAGCTGACCTGGGAGGGAGAAGAAGATGGGTAAGCCCTTCCAACAGGAGCTCTATCAGCTGCGGTGCCGCTGGAAGGGGTGGATCCTGCTCTGCATGGCGCTGCTGGGCTGCTTTCTTATGGAAAACCGTACGCCGATCGGCACGTATTGGGATGACGTCAGGATAGACGCGCAGAGCATCAGGCTCATGACAAAGGCAGACATGGAAAGCCACGTCGTCTATTATACGAACAGCCCAAAAACCAGGCATGACAAGGATCTAGTCGGCTTAGGCGAAGTGTACGGTCTTCCTCCCAGGTCTGTCAAAACCGCCGAGGATATCTATGCCGCCATGACGGAGGCGGAGTATACCCGGGTCATGTGGTTCGGCGGCGGGCTCCTTTGCCTCTGCATCATCCTGCCCGCAGTATTGATCCGTTATCCCCTGAATACCGGGGTCCCGGAATGGAGCGCAAGATACTGCGGCTCCAGGCGTAAGGTCGCCCGGGCCAAGGTTTTACTCTGCAATCTGCTGATTCTTTTGTTCAGTCTGGCCTATACGCTGCTTCTGGTATACGTCTACGCCCGGTACATCGTTTCCCGGCAGGGGATCGGCTTTTTCCTGGGCACCCTGGCGGCGCACACCCTGATGGAGCTGGCGGTACTGAGCATCCCCCTGTATATTGCTTTTCGCTGCAAGAACATCTTTAGTGTTTTAGGTTTCAATACCCTGTATGGGGTACTTTGTTACGCCGTGAACGTAGCGGCCCATTATCAGGACGGGGTGCTGTTCATCCCCTTCCCCGCCTGGCTTCATGGGCTTCGGCCCCTTTGGCAGCCGGGAGCTCCGGTGCTTTGGCTCGTCGCCTCCGCCCTGGTCTCCCTGGTCTGGATCCTGGTTTTCGCCTGGCTGTCTGTCCGGCATTTTGAACGGGTGGGAGACAAGCCTGCCGCACAGTCGGAGGGGTAAACCATGGGAAGGAATCTGAGACAGGAGATCTATCAGTTTTTCCATCGATGGGGCGCCATCATCCTGGTTCTGGCGGCGCTCATCGGCAATTACTGGTTGGATACCAAGCTCCCTATTGGTACGGAAAAATGGAACTGGCATATCGACGCCAGATGTATGGAACTCACCACCAAGGGTGAACATGCGTACATTTCGGATTTCCGCCAGCGCCGCTCCGAAAAACAGCCCGGCAAGTATCCCTTTGACGAGTATCTGGCGGCGTATGCCCACAGTTTTGGTCTGGATGAATACGGTGTCACTTCCTATGAGGAGATCTTTCCCCTTCTCGCAAAGGCCCAATATGTGCGGACCCAGTGGTTTTGCGGGGGGCTGCTGTTCCTGTGCATCCTCTTCCCCACGGTGCTGATCCGCTATCCCCTGAGTACCGGCGTCCCAATGCTCACCGCCCGATTCTGCGGCTCCCGGAAGCGGGTCGCCCGGGCAAAACTGCTGTTCTGCTATGCCCTGGCATTTCTCATCTGTCTGTTCACCTGGTTGTTTCAACTGCTTGTATACGCGGGGGCCATCGTCTCCCAGGCAGGCTTTGCCTATGTCCTGGCCACTCTGCTGCTGCGGATCCTGACAGATCTGGCCGTGCTGTCCATCCCCTTTTACTTTGCTTTCCGCATCTCCAACCCCTTTGCCGTACTGGGGTTCAACACCGCATACGGCGTCCTGTGCTACGCCGTGAACGTGGCGGCCCATTATCAGGATGGGGTAGTATTCATCCCCTTTCCCGCCTGGCTCCACGGCCTGCGCAGTCTTTGGCAGCCGGGAGCCTCGCCCCTGTGGCTCATCGCCTCCGCTCTGGTCTCTCTGGCCTATATTCTGGTTTTCAGTTGGCTCTCCGTACAATGCTTTGAAAGGTTTGAACCCAAGTCCTGACAGCGCTTTGGTACGGAAAAGAGCATAGGCTGAACCGATATTATCTATTATCGTAAGGAGCTTGAATACCATGAAACGCAAATCCGAAAAGACAGCTTTTCGTAGGTTCGATGAAAAGAAAAAGGTGATTATTCTCAACACCAACGAGACGCAGCGCGACGAAGAAAAAGCTGCTGTTCGGACCTTTCTTTTGAGCAACTGTTTTCCTGAGGGAAAGAAAACAAAGCCCGCTGATTAACACCGGGGACACCGCCACTGTGGCTTGTCGCCGCTGCCCTGGTCTCCCTGGCCTGGATCTTGATCTTCGGCTGGCTGTCTGTCCGATGGTTCGAAAAGGCCGGGGGAAATCAACCGTATGATCTGAATAAGTGAGGCACAATGCATGTCAAAGCCATCCCGGAAGGAATCCTGGCTTCTCTGCCCGGTATGCGGGGGCAAGACCAGAACCAGAGTGCAGGAGGATACCGCACTGCTGCATTTCCCCCTGTTTTGTCCCAAATGCCGGGCTGTGACCCGGATCAACTACAGCAAAGAGCATATGGTGTTGTGTGAAGAGCCGGACGCGTAGACGCAGAGCCAGTCACCTGAATCCCAGGGACCGGCTCTGTATTTTTTCATCGGTCTGAACTGCGATCTCTGCACGCGCTTCGGCGCAGAAAGGAGCACGATTATGAAACGGTTATCTCTTCTGCTGTTGGTTCTTGTCTTTCTCTTCCTCGCCGCCTGCGGAAACGGCGGCGGGGAGAATCCGCCGCCGGGTACGAACGTCCCCGCTCCGCCGACGCCGGACCCAGTACCGGATACCCGGTATGTGCGCTGGACGGCGGAGGAGGATCGAACCTGGCCCCTCGCCTGCGCCGATGTGGATTACGGCTGGGGGAAGCTCTGCCTCCTGGGAGAACAAGAGGAAAAGCCCGTGCTGCTGTACGGCGGCACGGAGCCTCAAACGATAGCTCTGGATCAAAGCTACACCCTGGTCGCCGCCGGACCGGACGTTGTCTGGCTGGGGGCGGAAAAGGACCTGGTGTGCCTGGACGACCAGGGAAATCAAAAGCTTTCCCTGACCCTTTCCGAAAAAACGGAGGACATGACTTGTGATGGTGACGGCAATCTCTGGGCCGTCCACAAGAACGCCCTGACCCTGGTGCGGGTTGACGGCAATACCGAAACTATTTCCCTGCCCCAGGGCTTCACCGCCGGGACCCTCTGCCGCCTGGGCACGGGCGGGATCGGGGTATTCGCCTCCAGGGCCAAAGGGCACGTTTCCCCCGTACTGCGTCTGACCGCAGAGGACCGGGATCCCCAACCGCTGGCGGGAGCGGAAGCCTGGCCCATGGTCGCCCCGGGAGACGACACTGCCGATTTTTACTACTACATGGAATGGGGAAAGGACCATCCCCTCAGCGGGGGCAAACAGGTTTTCCGTTTTGCAGACGGCAGGAGCACGCCTGCCCTGGACCTGGCCGGGTTAGGCCACGAGGGCCGGCTCCGGGGAATCTGCCCGGACGGTGCCGACTTCATCGTGCTCTACACGACGGAGGACTCCGCGGGATTCCTGCGCCTGAAGCGGACGGAGGCGGAAAAACAGATCATCACCATGGCCCGGCTGGAGACCAACCACATCAACACGGATCTCATTGACCGCTTCAATGCCGAGCACCCGGAGTATTACCTGGTGAGCCGCGTTTACGGCAGCGAGGATGAGCTGCATCTGGATATTCTGGCCGGGGACCGGCCGGACCTGCTGAGCGGAATGTGCGTGAGCACAGAGGTCTATGCCGCCAAGGGGCTGCTGGCGGACCTGTACCCGTATCTGGAACGGGAGCCGGGACTGCTGGAGGACTTGATCCCAAGCATACTGAAGTCCCTGGAGACCACCGGCGGCAAGCTGACCCAGCTCTGCCCGGACTATGTCCTGTATACCTGCGCAGCTCCCAAACGCTATGCGGGAAACGCTGACCGCTGGACGCTGGCGGATCTGGAGCGCATCTGTACCGAAAACCCGGAGTTGACCCTGTGGGGACCGGAACGGGGAATGAAGCTTCTGGATGTCATGCTGTGCGGCATTCTGGAGCACTTCGCAGACCTGGAAAGCCAGGAGCTGCACTTCGATTCCCCGGAGTTCATCGCCTATCTGGATTTTCTTTTGGAAATGGATCAGCGCGCCCAGAGCTTTTCCGGCAGTTTTGACTATGCGGATGGAGATATCCTGCTCTGCGTCGAGAATTTCACCTCTGTTGCCGGCGAATCTCCTTCCGCTTCCGTTTCCGGCTATGTCCAGGCCATGGCGCAGTTGGACATGGACGCGCTGCAGTTTGTCGGCTTCCCCGCTGAGGGGAGCACGGGCTGTCGGATCAACGCCACATCCCTGTTTTCCGTGATGGCGGGAACCGGGAACGAGGAGGCGGCCTGGGCTTTCCTCCGCTGGACTCTTGAGGAGAGCGTTCAGGAGACCATGACCACCTATATTCCCATCCGGAAAAGCGTCCTGGAGGCTCAGCTGCAAAGGGCCGAGAATGGCACCCCGGAAACCGTCGTCACCCGGTATCGGGATCCCGAAGGGGCCGCTGCCGGGACGAATACGGAAACCTATACCGTGACCCTTCCTGCCGTACCGGGGCTGACGGAGGCGGAGCTTGCGCTTTTCCGCGACCTCCTGGACCGGGTGGAGGGGCTGTATCAGGACGCCATGATCCATCCCTGCTATGCCCTGATCTCTGACGAATGCCGGGCCCTGTTCAGCGGGCAGAAGACCGCTGCCGAAACCGCCGCCTCCATCCAGGCCAAGATGGCCATCTACCTGGCGGAGCGGGGATGATGGAGGTCCGGCCTGGGAAGCACACGACTCTGCGGAATACCCGCCCAGTGTTCTTTCTTCTCCCCAGTCTCCTGGGGACCCTGTGCTTCTATCTGCTCCCCTTTCTGATCATCCTGGTCTATTCCTTTTTCGATGATCCGATCCGCCGGAACTAT
>JBGUZS010000070.1:0-3363 GCA_045223835.1 Oscillospiraceae bacterium
TGGCAGTTGTTGTGTAGCAACTACATCTTACCATGTTCGAGTTGAATTTCCTCTTTTATTTGTCACCTATCATTTGTACCATATCACAAAGGGAGCGGAACCGCTCCATCGTTTTCACAGTTTCCGAGGTCCCGCTTCCCACAAGGAGATTCCCCGCATACTGAAATGAAAGCCCCGTCTCCATCGGGCGGCGGGGCTTTCATGGGGAAAAGGCCGAAATGCCCTCGCCGCAGAAAAAGACTCCGCAGCGAAGGCATTTCATGGGGCGCAGCAGCAGGCTGCGCATCCCTTCGGTTTACCCGATCTCCTCCGGCACCCTCAGCACCTGGCCTATCCAAACCAGACCCGGGTCCTCCACAATCTCCCGGTTCGCCGCCCAGAGGCGGCGCCAGGCGGCGCCGGAGCCGTACAGCTCCTCCGCAATGGTCCAGAGGCAGTCCCCCCGGTTCACGATATAGGTGCCCGGCTGGGCGACGGTCTCCGCCGCCGGGAGCTCCTCCGGCCAGTCCTCCGGAAGCTGGGGCGGGAAATGCCGCTGGATCGGAAGCTGGGCGGCGCTGGCCCGGGGCGTGGGACTGACCCGGGGCGAAGGCTCCGCCGCCTCGGGCGGCGGGCTGAGAAGGGGCGTGGGCGTGGGGGGAGGCGGGACCTCCTCCACCGGAGCGGAGGGCGTAATGGTGGGCGCTGCGGGAATGATCCGCGTCCCGCAGCCTGTGAGCAGGACCAGGATCAGCAGCAGGCACAGGGCCGTATGCGTTTTGGACATGTCCATCATCCTTTCTTCCCCTGTGTTATGCCCCAAAATCGGAAAAATATACCGGGATGCAAGCCGCCTGTGGCCTGCGCCATCGGCCCGCTGGACTGCTTGCAACCCGGATGCTTTTCGGATATACTAATAGAAACAATCTTGTAATAATCGGTTCATGGGTCCGAACAGGATCCTTGCAACGAGGAGGAGGATTGACCATGGCAAAAGTCACACCGAAGGAGAACTTCCTGAAGCTGGCAAAAGGCGAATTCCCGTACTACGTTCCCTTTTACAGTCTCATGGGCGACCCGTACAGGGGGGAGTGCGCCGTGAAGGGCGCGCGCATCACATTCTTCGAGGATACGATCATGCAGGGCGGCACGGATATGTGGGGCGTTCCCTACGCAAAGCCTTCCGTGGGCATCGAATCCATCATGCCGGATACCCGCATCAATATCCTGAAGGATATTGCAGACTGGAGAAAGGTGGTGAAGTTCCCCGATCCGCTGGATGTTGACCTGGAAAAAGCCTATGCGGATAATCTGAAAAATATCGACCGCAGCGAATCCTGCCTCTCGGTCGGGCCGCATTTCGGCCCGTTCCAGGAGCTTGTCGGCCTCATGGGCTTCGAGGGCGGTCTGATCGCCCTTATGGAGGATCCCGATGAGGTCAGCGCCATGCTGAACGCCATGGTCGACCATATCATGCCGCGCTACAAAAAGCTCTTTGAAGTTTTCAAGCCCGATTTTTGGCATATGTCTGACGATACCTGCGCGAAGACCACGCCCTTCTTTTCTCCGGAGGTCTATGAGGAGGTATTTCTGCCCCTCTACATGAAGCTTGCCGAGCCGGCAAGAGAAGCCGGCGTTCCGGTCCTGTTCCATAACTGCGGCTATACCACGCCGTTTCTTGAGTTCATGTATCAGTTCGGTGTGCGCGTGACCGAGCCCTTCCAGGAGAGCAACGATATCCGGAAATGCCAGGAGCAGTTCAAGGGAAGGATGTCCTTTGTCGGTCACTGGGGCTGGGGTCAGCACATTCCGAAAAACTACCCGGATTTTGATGAGGAGGAGTTCCGCCAGGATATCCGCAATACGATCGACGAGTGCTCCGTCGGCGGCGGCTACGCCTTCGCCGGGTTCCCCATCGGCGTACCCGGGGATCCCGGCGTTAAGCGCGCATACAGCATCATGCGTGACGAGGCCCACTGGTATGGCAGGAAGGTCTACGGATATACCGAATGAACCTCCTGATCATCGGGGGAAGACAAGTCCGCTTTTTTGGGGGTCAATGGGGACTGCCCCATTGACCCCCTTGATTTCAGAACGCGTCGCTTGAGGACTCCATCGTCATTAAGGGAAAGGCCTGCCCTCCAACATGTTTTCACTCCCGATTTCCGTAGCGGTCAGCAAGGAACAAATAAGCGCTGCTTGCCCAGGAAGACCAGAACAGCTGCCTCTCCCCAAAGGCGACAAGGCTGCGCTCTCCTCGGCCATCCAGCGCATTATGGATATGGAACATTCCATTATCCCGCAGCGTACGGGCATATTTTAAACCCATTTCCCGGGCCAGCTCCGGCCTTCCGGCCTCCTCCAGGGCGAGACAGAGGATCATCTGTGCCGGCACGATAACGCTTCCCGCGGTGAATCCATGGCGAAAATATGGACTGTGGAGGTTTTCCGATGCAAAGCCATACGGGGTGGAAAAGCCGCCTTCCCCCAGAATAAAGGAAATGGTTTTATCTCGGATATCCCGCGGGAGCCGCTTACCCAGAATCAACGTGGCATAAAGAGGCAGGCTGGGCGTTTCCCCCAAGGTGCCGGTAACGGTATTGACGGCTACCCAGCGGTCTCCCGTCCAGAATTTGCGGATAATTTGCTCCGTCAGCTCGTCCGCGCGTGCAGACCAGGTCCGACACTCCTCTTCGCTCTCACCGATGGAGCGCCCCAGCTCGGCCAGAGCGTCCATCATCACTACGGTATATGCGTTGGCGTCCGGAGAGGCAAGGGGGAAGCCCGCAGAAAAATAGCTTGCGTCCTCCCAACCGGTCTCCAGTGGGCTAAGGTTTTCCCAAAGGCCATCGCCATCCAGATCCCGGAAGCGGAAGAGATAATCTGTCCACCTGCCCATGCAGAGATAGAGCGCATGCTTCTCCTCCCGGGATATGCCGCGCAGATCGGCATTTTTCAGCAGCCATCTGAGCGCAACTCCCTGAAATGGTGGTTTCATGCTGGCGACCAGGTAAGACCTGTGGCTGACCGCGTCCGCGATCCGCCCGGTTTCGTCCTGCAGATCAAAGCAGCTCATCAGCACATCCCAGGCAAGGCGAGGGGCCTTGGAGAGACAGATGGCCTGCATCGCCTGCTGCCAGCTGAAGGCGCTTTCAAAGATGAAGCGCATCATTTTTACCATCGTACGCGGATAGAGCACACCCGGCTCCGGGTCCACCATCATGCTCCAGGTGGTATACAGCGCCTGACGGCGTCTTGGCTCAAACTCCTCGGGCAGCCGGGGACAGACGGCCTGACAAAAAGTCTCAAACTCAGACATCAATTCGCTGACCGCAGCATCATAATCCGGATACGCCTCTGCCGACCTCGGTTCTGGATCCGGAC
>JBGUZS010000071.1:0-15056 GCA_045223835.1 Oscillospiraceae bacterium
GGAGAAATCCTCCCCACTATCCCTGTGGACAACGGGATCTGAAGCCGCCGAGGCCCTCGCCGCCTACCTTGAGACGATCACGAACGAGAACAGCCCGGACTATATCCCCCGGGAGGACCGCATAGCCGTCTTTGATTTGGACGGCACCCTGTTCTGCGAAACAGATCCCAATTACTTCGACTATATGCTGCTCAAATACCGCGTATTGGAGGATCCTGACTATAAGGATCTGGCTACGGATTTTGAGCGGGAGGTCGCCGAAAAGATCGCAGAGCAGAATGAGACCGGCAAATCCTTCTCCGGCCTCGAGGTGGATCACGGCCGGGCTGTCGCTTCCGCCTTTGCCGGGATGACGGTCGCGGAGTTCAACGCCTATATCCAGGACTTCAAAAAGCAGCCCATGCCCGGCTATACCGGAATGAACCGAGGGGACGGCTGGTATCTGCCCATGCTGCAGGTGGTCGACTATCTGCAGGCCAACGGCTTCACCGTCTATATCATCAGCGGCACCGACCGTCTCATCGTCCGCGGCATCGCAGACAACTCCCCGCTGAATATCCCAAACCGGCAGATCATCGGTTCAGACGAAACCATCGTATCCAGCAATCAGGGTGACGCAGATGGGCTGAACTACGTTTTCGCCGAGGGCGATGAACTGATTCTCGGCGGGGACTTCCTCATCAAGAATCTGAAAATGAACAAGGTCTCCGTCATCATGCAGGAAATAGGCCAGCAGCCGGTTCTTTCCTTTGGCAACAGCACCGGGGACAGCAGCATGGCGGAATACGTGACCAGCGGCAACCCATACAAAAGCCTTGCCTTCATGCTCTGCTGCGACGATACGGTGCGGGAGAACGGGAATCAGGCCAAAGCAGACAAGATGTTTGCGCTCTGCGAGGAGTTTGACTGGATCCCTATCTCCATGAAGAACGATTGGCTCACGATCTACGGCGAAGGCGTGACCCGTCTTGGTCAGGACGCAGCTATGCAGCCGGCGGCCTGAACCGCATGAGACGCGGCATGCCGGGCGGTTCCCTGTTTGATCTGCCCTGACAAAGCTTATCCCTGAGATCTCTTTGATCTCAGGGACTTTTCTTTTTCGCTCCGGGGAAAGAGCAGGCTTTTTCTGTTCTTTTTTGTAATCGTGCGTAGATTTGTTCATACTTTCTCGCTATAATGGGCCGTATCTGACTTGGATTTCCAAAGGGCGTGACCAGTTTCCAGCGTTTTCCGCAGACCTTTCACCCCGGAAAGGAGCCATCCTTTGAAAAAGCGAAAGATCCGACTCACCGCCATCAGCACCTTCCATTATATCCGGTTGGCGTATCGCTCCCTTCTCTTTCTGGCTGCGGCCGCCTTCTATATCGCCTATCGCTTCACCAATGATGAGCGCATCACGGTTCATCTGGACAAGCTTCCCGCCGTGCTTGCCGTGATCTGGGTCGTATATGTGGCGGAAATGGTCCTTCGGTTTTTCCCTTCGAAGCTGGAAAGCCCCGGCTGCCAGAAGCAGTTTGCCCGGAATTATATCAAAACCGGGCAGACGGAGATCGATGTGCAGGATAATCACGGCACGGTGCTGGTCGCCCTGCTATGGATCTGCTTCAACGGCATTTTCGGCGTGCTCCATATGACCGGCGTTTTTGACGACGGCATCATGATCCTCATCAGCTGTGCCTACGCGGTCTGCGATATGATCTGCATCCTGTTCTTCTGCCCTTTCCAGACCTGGTTCCTGAAAAACAAATGCTGCAGCGCCTGCCGGATCTACAACTGGGATTACGCCATGATGTTCACCCCCCTCTTCTTCGTGAAGGCCGCTTACAGCTGGAGCCTGATCGCCCTCTCCCTGATCCTTCTTCTGCGGTGGGAGATCACCTTTTACCGGCATCCGGAGTGGTTCTCCGAGCGCACCAACGCCTATCTGCACTGCGCAAACTGCAGGGAAAAGCTCTGCACCCATAAGACCCAGCTCCATTCTCTCTGGAAGCAGGTGGAGGCTTTTACGGCGGAACGCATCAGGATGCTGAAGCAGACGGAGGAAAAAATCATCAGGCGGTGAGGACGAAATCCTCACCGCCTGCGGTTCTTTTGTTCCCTTATCCCTTCTGCCTGGAAAGGCCGGTATCCCCGAAGGTGCCCTGCCAGTTCCCCACGGGGCAGTAGATCTGGCAGCGGTTGCAGTAGCACTTGGGGTAGTGGTCCAGGTTGCAGTTGGATATCTCGTATCTCTTCATGGCGTCCGCGATCTCCTCGTCCGTCGGATCCGCGCTCTCCACCAGGTCCCCCCGCTTGCGGATCCCCGCGAACTCATTGCGCATGCCCAGAGCGGCAACGGTACAGGCGTTCACCTTGTGTTTTCCGACCTGGTACTCCCGGCCGCCGATGCTCCAGACGCTGCTCTCTCCGCTGGCCTTGTCCGGAAGGGCGTGCATGGGGCAGAGGTCGCTGCAGACATGGCATTTCTCCGGGTCGCAGAGCCGGGGGCCGTCATCCGGAGAATCGTATTCCAGCTCCAGGTCGGTCAGGAGGCAGCCGAACTGCACCCGGGGCCCATACTGCTTCGTGATGGGAAAGTTGTTCCAGCCCGGCTGAGCCAGTCCCGCGGCGATGGCCGCATGGGAGATATTCATGATGAGGCCGTCCTTATTCGGCCCGGCGAACATGGGCAGAGGCGTGTTTTTCGGCAGGGTGCCCTGCTCCGGCCCGCAGCCCATGGGCTGGGTAGCCGCGCCGAAGGTATTCTCCAGATAATCCGCCAGGTAGAAGGTAGACAGGGCCATGGTCCAGTTGGGCACCAGCTCCAGGCCGTAGGTGGAGTAGATGGACTCGGCAAAGGCCATGCCGTCCTCCAGCCGCCGGAACTGGGCCTGTACGGCGCCGTTCAGCAGGCGGCGGCCGAAGACGATGACGCTCTTGCAGCAGTAGAGGATATCCGTGGGCCGGTAACCCTCCGGCTCCGCATCCAGGGCGGAGGCGGGACAGACGCCCACCAGATCCATGCCCCGTTCCGCAATGAGGAAGTTCTTGATTTTCCGGGTGACGATCTGTTTATCCATATTCCGTTCCTCCCTCCTCAAAGCACGATCCCGGCACGGCGGTCGCTGTGGATGATGCTGAAGCCCAGCTCCCGCTCAGCCGTCACGTTCCCGTCCTCGTCCAGGGTCTGCTGTACCGCCAGGGCCCAGGACTCGGCGGAGGTCCAGTCGGACACATACCGGCCGTCGCCCAGATTCTTGATCCAGACATTGTGCTCCAGCAGATAGTATTTATGGATGCGGCAGTCCAGGGGATTGGCCGTGCTGACGGGGATCACCCGCTCCAGCTTGCCGTCGATGCCGCCGACGCCCTCCAGCTCCAGCTCCAGGAATTCCGGCTGGGGGAAGCCGGGGCCCAGGCCCCTGGCCCCTTCCCGGAAGGCCTTGACCTTATACACGTATTCCCCCCGATAGGGCAGATACCCCTCCGGCAGGGCGGTGGACAATAACACGATCCTTTTTTTCATTTTCCCTGCCCTCACTTATTGGATAATCCGGTCTTCCGGAATTTCTCCGCCCAGTTGCCCACCGGACAGTATACGAGGCAGCGGTCGCAGTGGTACATGGGCAGATGATCCAGGGTCTGGAAGCCGGGGCTTTCAAACTGCTTTTCCAGGGCGGAAGCCAGCTCCTCATCGCTGGGATGCTCGCTTTCGATCACATTGGAGGCAAAGCGGTTCAGCTCCCGCTTGAATCCGAAGCAGGCGGCGGCGCAGCCGTTTACATCCAGCTTCCCCACCCTGACCTTCGCTTCCCCGGTCTTCCACTGGATCCCCTCCGACTCCAAAGCATGGACGGGGCAGACCTGGACGCAGACGGCGCCGCATTTTTCCGGGTCGCAGAGCTTTTCGCCGGCATAGGGCTTGTCGTACTCCTCGAATTCCAGGCTGGTGACGATGGCGCAGAGATAGATCCGGGGCCCGTTATCCGGGGTGATGATCCGGTGGTTCCAGCCCATCTCCCCAATCCCCGCCCAGTAGGCGGCCTTGTACAGATCGATGGGCAGGCCGGACTTCAGGGGATCCGCAAAATAGGGGACGTAGTTCCCCTCCGGCTGTACCGCCTGGAGCACGTTGTTGGTCAGAGGCATGGCGAAGCAGCCGTATGTGTTTTCCATCCACTGGGCAATATCGTAGGTCTCCTTCATGCACAGGTGGTTCACGCTGAGGACGAAGGAATGGGCGGAATAGGAGCCCGAGACGTTCATCACACCGTTTTCGAACTGGCGGAACTTGGTCTGGATGGAGCCGGAGATCAGCCGCCGCCCATAGACGATGATGCTTTTCGCATTGGGGAGCAGGTCAGAGGGACGGCGGCCCCGGGGTTCATCCTCCAGCGCTGCGGCGGGGCAAATGCCCACATAGTCCATATCCGAACCGGTGAAGATGCGGTTTTTGACCGCTTCCGTTCTGGTCATTTCCGCGCCTCCTCCCAGTTGTAAGTATCCACGTCCACATCCGGGCAGTCGTCGATATACTGATTGATATCCACGTTGGAGACTTTCGTATCATGAAAACGCTCCTTCCAGTTGCCCACGGGACAGTACTGGAGGCAGTTGCCGCATTTCCAGGAGGTCTGGTGTTGGATGAAGTGGTGGTAGATATTCTCCTTCTTCACCCGGAAGCGCTGGGCCGGAGAGAACTCCTCGTCGATGGGGTTCTCCATGATGGGATCCATCAGGTTGTAATCCCCGTTGAAATTGAAGTCCGCGTAGCAGCCCTCGCAGGCGATCTTGCACTTGGTCCAGTTCAGGCCGGAGTATTTTTCGATCTGGCCTTCGCCGAAATCCACCACCCGCTCCTGTCCCGGCTTATAGGCCGGGATAGCGCCGGTGGGACAGACCTTCTCGCAGATATGGCATTTCTCATAGTCGCAGAGGCGCTTGCCCCCCATCATGGGGTCCGGAGTGAGCTTCAGGGTGGTCAGCACCCCGCCGAACCGGTTCCGGGGCCCGAATTCCGGGGTGAGGACGATGCTGTGCCAGCCGAACTGACCCAGGCCGGCGGCCACGGCGCAGTGGCGCATGCTGAGCATTCCGGAGCCGTGGGTGGGGCCAGCGGTCATGGGCATGGCGATCTCCCCGGTATTCTGCTCCAAATACCGGGCCAGCCGGTAAGCTGCCCAGAGCAGGTTATAGTTGGGGGAGCCTACGTACCCGAACATGCCATACTGCCCGTGTACATTGAACTTCCGGTCCTCATAGGCCCGGAGCGCGGCGTTGACGGCTCCATCCGGCAGACGAGTGCAGAACATGATCACCGACTGGCACCCGGGCAGGAAATCCGTGGGATGCATCCCCTTGGGCGCGGAATTGAAGCGCTCGATGCTGGCGATGCCCACCTTTTCCTGGTGACATTCGGTGAGGACAAAATCTTTGATCTGCTTTTCCAATGTTGGCATTCCCATAGCGTTCACCTCTTGTGTGTATCTTGATTCGCCTCATATTAAGTTTGTATTATAGCACCGCTTACGGAGAATTTCAAATCATATACGCAGACTTCTCCGGGGCGGATAGGCGCAGGCGGCCCGGCGCAAAGACATTGAATCTTCGGTCCCTATGCATTATAATGGACCCAAAGCCTTTCCACCCATCCAACTCGAAAGGAGGGCACGGTAATGAAGCACAACAGCGCGATGAGGCTGATCGCTATACTGCTGCTCCTGGGTCTTCTGGCCGGCTGCGGCACGGTCACGCCTATCCCCACCCAGGCAGTCCAGCCTTCTGTCCCGCCGGAAACGGCGGCTCCCGCGGCGACGCCGACTCCGAACCCCACCCCGAAGCCGACCCCGGAGCCGACCCCCGAACCCACACCGGAGCCCACGCCGGAGCCGGTGCGGCTTGACCTCCTGCCCGATGAACTGGCGAACTCTCTCTGGTGTCTGTACGCCTATGAGGCGGAGGGCAGCTACGAGGAAGCCTGGGAAAATGGCGTCGAAGAATGGCTGCAATTCTATTATGACGACGCCGGGGTGGATTTCTACGAGCGTACAGGCGGCGGGCTGTGGTCCGTCTGCGATGGTATGGCCGTGATGCAGGACGAGACAGGGGTACTCTTCTTCCGGGAAGGAAATGCAGAAGGCCTCCGGCGCTTCGCCGTCACCGCCATGAACGAATGGGATATGGAAGTGAGCTGCACCTGGGAAAATCCGGACGGCACCCCCGGCGGGAGCACCCTCTGGTTCAACCGGGTCCAGCCCCAGGAGGACGGCCGTCCCCTGGACGCGGAGGAGACGGCGGAGATCGCCGCCCGGATCACCCCCGGGGACTGGGGCTTCTTCCGCACCTGCTATGCCTATCCCCAGGAGATCGACTGGGCAGCCGTCTGCGCCGGGGGCGCAGGTGTCTCCCGGGAGCCCACGGAGGAGGAGCTGACCGCCTGGCGGAAGCAATACCGGGAGGAGCCGGAGGGCGAGCTCATGGTCATCCGGAAGGCCGATCTGACGGAGCTGGCTGACAAAAAGACGAATACGGATTACCGGGAGGCCCAGAACCCGCTCCTCTGGTGGTTTGAGCCGGACGAGGAGCATTTCATGGGCTACCGGGATCCTTCCGCTTCGGAACCGATCCAGATCCGGAGCATGTACAGGATCGGCGGACGACTGACCGTCTACTATACCCTGCCGGAGGACGAAGAACAGGTTTACAGAGCCTGGCTGCTCTGGGCCGATCAGTCAGACGGCATCGGTTGTCTGTTTCACTCCGTTTCCAAGGCTGGTGAGATCGCCCCGGTGGAGCTGGCCATAATCCGCTTCTATGAGACCCGGGAGGAGGCGGAGGCGGTCTTCGGAGTCTCCGCCTGCATCCCCACGGAGCATCTGGATTCCGACGAGCCCGACTGGGTCTGGGCGGTAGTCACCTCTGGGAAGGACGGTTTGCAGTACAGTTTCCAGCGAGCGTCCATGTCCGGAGAAAACGCGGGCGCCATGGAAGCGCTCATTGGTGCGAAGCTCCCGGATCAGGTGCTGTTTACCGGCACGCTGAACAACAACGAATCCGTTGCCCTGGAAGTCAATCTGGCCTGGTATCCCCGGCTGCGGCTGGAGCTTACCAAGGATTATTCCTGGGGAGAATACTGGTTCGGGCAAGATAACTGGAACTCCGCCATGGAGCTGGACACGCCGCGGTATGTCACGGGACATGACCTGGACGGTGAGGGCCGGGGCTGCACCCCCCTGAACGAAGATGAACTGATGAACGTACTCAGCGGCAGCCCCTGGCTCCTGACAGACGGCACTGACCAGGATATCCTGGCCTGCCTGCAGATTTATAAGGATGGGAGGGCGGATATCGTTCTCCCGGATACCTGGTACAGCCTGCAGGGCGAGTTTTTCCGGTTGAACGCCCGGGAGGATCAGGCGCCGGACGCGGTCCGCTTTACCGCCAGCTCCGAGAGCTGGAGCGAATGGATCGGCGGCTCCGATGACCGGGATACGGATCGGATCGGCAACTATGTGCTCTCCCTGGTCCAGCTGCCGGGAGAGCAGATCCTTTCCCTGTACCAGATCGGCGACGCCGGAAGCCTGGGCTTGCTCCTTCCCGGCTTCGCGGAGGAGGATACCGCCTTTTCTTTCCGCCGATACATGGGCGCAACACCCATCGTCCCCGTAGGCTGAGCCATGGGTAAGGAAAACGGCGAATGGATCCTCCATGGCCGCACGGGACCGGGTCAGCTCCGGACCCCGGAGGAGCTGGAGGCGCGGGTGGAGGAGCTGGGCTTCCTCCCCCTGTTTGAGAATGAAGTCAAGGGCTTCTCCGTGGAGGAACATACGGATCCCGCAGACTGGTGGACGGACCGGGAGGAACGGGACCCCTGGAGCTGGCGGGAACAGCTCGCCCGCCGGGGCAAGGTCGCCTACGGCAAATTCTTCGGCGGCAGAGCGGGCTTTGTCTCCCTGGATTGGTTCCCCCGCTTTGCCAACCTGCGGCGGGATGGGTATGATTTCGATGCCCTCTGGGAGGAGGGCAAGGCCAAAGCCAAAATGAAGCGGATCATGGATTTGTTCCCCGGCAAAGAGGAGCGGTTTTCCAATGAGATCCGCCGTCTCGCCGGCTTCGGAAGCGAGGGCGAGCACGGCTTCGAAGCCGCCCTTACCGGGCTGCAGATGCAGACCTATCTGGTAATCCGGGATTTCCGCTCCCGGCTGAATAAGAAAGGCCAACCCTACGGCTGGCATATCGCGGTGCTCTGCACCCCGGAGGCCCGATGGGGAGAGGCGCTGGTGACCTCTGCCTACGAGGAGGACCCGGAGGAGTCCCGGGAACGGATCTTCCTGCATCTTCGGGAGCAGTTTTCCCGGACGGAGGAAAAGGCTCTGCGCAGATTGCTGAAATGATGCTCATCACATCATCACAGGAGGCGGACGATGGAATACAACAAAGCGGTATCAGATCTGCATATCGGGGATCAGGTGGAAGGGTACTACGCCCTGGGGAACATTCAGCTCAAAAAGAGCGCCGCCGGAAAGCCCTACCTCAGCTGCACCGTCTCCGACGCTACCGGCTCCGTGGACGCGAAGCTCTGGAACTACTCCGGCCCATCGGGACCGGAGGACAGCGGCAAGGCCGCCCTGATCCGGGGCGAGGTGACGGAATTCAACGGCAACCTGCAATTCATCATCCAGCGCATGCGCTTTGCCGGAGACCAGGATGACTATGACCCCGCCGCGCTGGTCCCTGCCGCGCCTATCGACCCGGCAGCGGCCATGGACGAGATCCGGCAGGTGATCCGATCCCTGACGGATGAGGATTATCGTCGCCTGTGCCTCGCTCTGATGGATCGGTATGAGGGAGCCTTCACCCGCCTCCCCGCCGCCAAAAGCATGCATCACGCCTTTCTGTACGGTTTGCTGATGCACACTCTGAATATGCTCCGCCTGGCGGACTTCATGGCCGGGCTCTACGCTGAGGTGATCCACCGTGACTTGCTCCTGGCGGGCACCCTGCTCCATGATCTGGGCAAGCTCTGGGAATTCCGTCTCTCCCCCCTGGGACTGGTGACGGAATACAGCGTGCCCGGAGATCTGCTGGGCCATATCTTTATGGGCGCCCGGGAGGTGGAAGCCGCGGGCAGAGAGCTGGGCCTGCCGGAGGAAAAGCTGACTCTTCTGGCCCACATGATCCTCTCCCACCACGGGGACCCGGAATTCGGCGCGGCGGTCCTTCCCAAGTGCGCGGAAGCGGAGCTGCTCTCCGCCATCGACCGGATCGACAGCCGCATGGAGATCTATGCCGAATCCCTGCCCCAGGCCCAGCCCGGCCGCTTCACCCTACGGGTCCCTGCCCTGGAAAAACGGGTGTTTCGGATCGACTGAACAGCCGCCATGGCAAAAAGCGACCCCGCCTCGGATCACAGCCGAAGCGGGGTCGGATTCTGTCCTTCAGCAGAGGCCGTATTCCCGGGACAGAGCCCGGAAGGCGGGAAGGGACCGGCGGATCATCTCCCCCTTCACGCAATAGGCCGCCCGGGCATAGCCGGTGATGCCGAAATCATTGGAGGGCACCAGGAGCAGGCCGTATTTCCGGGCATGCTCGCAGAACTCCTTGGCGTCCGGGATCGGGCAGCGGATAAAGAGATAGAACGCTCCGTCGGGATGGATATAGGGCAACTTCACTTCATCCAGTATGCCGCAGAGAATATCCCGGTTTTCCTTATAGGTGCTGATATCCGGCTTGAGATCCACACAGGCCTCGATGACCCGCTGCATGAGGCTGGGGGGATTGACGTACCCGTAGGACCGTGCTGCGCCGGCCACGGAGGCGAAGACCTTTTCCCGATCCGCCGCCCGGTCGCTCACGGCGCAGTAGCCGATCCGTTCCCCAGGGAGGGACAGAGATTTACTGTAAGAGTAGCAGACTACGGTGTTCTCATAGAAGCTGATGGGACTAGGCACCTGCTTGCCGTCGTATTCCAGTTCCCGATAGGGCTCGTCGCTGACGATATAGATGGGGTGGCCGAATTTCTCCTGCGCCTTATGCAGAACGTCCGCCAGTCTCTTCAGGCTGTCCTCCGTCAGCACACTGCCGGCCGGGTTATTGGGTGAGTTCACCAGAACCACGGCGGTTTTCTCCGTCAGCACCGCCTCCAGGGCGGCTTCGTCCAGCTGCAGATCCTCCCGGCGAAGGGAGCAGACCACGAACTTCCCCCCCGCCGTACGGGTAAATACCGGATACTCCGGGTAATGAGGGGCCAAAGCGACCACCTCTTCTCCTATGCGGGTAAGGGCCCGAATGGAGGAGGTGACGGCGGCGGAAGCGCCGCAAGTGACATAAATATCCGTATATTCCGTATTCACTCCGCACCGGGCGTTCAGCTGGTCGGAAATGGCCTTCCGCAGACTGGGACGGCCAGGGGCCACGGTATAGTCATGGAGGGTGGGATCCTCCAGGGCTTTCAGGATGGCTTCCTTTACCTGAGGAGGCGCGGGAACGCTGGGATTGCCCAGACTGAAATCAAAAACCTTCTCCTCCCCGATCTCCGCCTTCAGGCGAAGGCCGTATTCGTATACCTCGCGTATGCAGTTTCGGGCGATGCCCCAGCCCAGGGTATCAGATGGGATCACACGAATTCCTCCTTTTTCTTTTCCTCTTCCTTAAGATAACGCATTAAAAAGTCTACTGCAAGCCTGTATCCATCAAAACCGTATCCCGCGAAGGTTTTCAGGCAGGCCATGCCGGGATAGGAGATGCGTCGGAACTCCTCCCTGGACTGTACGTCCGTGAGGTGCACCTCCACCGCTGGGATGGCCACGGCCTTCAGGGCGTCCAGGATAGCCACGCTGGTATGGGTGTACGCCGCGGGATTGATGACGATGCCGTCATAGACGCCGTAGGCCCTCTGGATGATCTCCACCAGTTCCCCCTCATGGTTGGATTGAAAAAGGGTCGCCTCCGCTCCCGCCCTGTCGCAGGCCTCCCGGATGCTGGCGCACAGGGCGGCAAAATCCTGCTTCCCGTACAGCTCCGGCTCCCGGATGCCCAGCATATTCAGATTGGGTCCGTTGATGATCAGCAGCTTTTTTCCCATAACTCCAATATCTCCTTGACGGCAGTCTTCGGGCTGCCGTTATTCTCCACCCGGTGATCTGCAAAGGCGTCGTACAGGTCCTTTCTCCGCCGGTACAGCTCCTCCGGCCCGACGCTCTGGCTCAGAGGGCGGTCGGAAACCGGAAGCCTGCTCAGGTCGCGCCGGAGCCAGAAGACCCTGCCGTTCTGCCGCAGGAGGTTCCGGTTCTCCGGCCGCACCACGCAGCCGCCGCCTGTGGCGATGACCGCCCCGGAGCCCTTTCCCAGCTCCGCCAGCACCCCGGTCTCCAGATCCCGGAAGGCCGCCTCTCCGTCCTGCCGGATGATCTCCGCCGGGCTGCGCCCGGCCTCCCGGGTCAGCACCTCGTCCGCATCCAGGAAAGGGCGGCCCAGCTCCTTGGCCAGCAGCTTCCCCAGCCGGGTCTTCCCGCAGCCGGGCATGCCGATGAGGATCAGGTTCTCGGTGGTCCGTTTCACGCTGTCCGCCGCCTTCTCGATCAGCTCCTCCGGGAGCGAACGGCCCAGAAAAACCTCCTCGCTCCCATGGGCCTGGGCGGCCAGCATCCCCAGGCCGTTCCGGCAGGGTATGCCCAGCTCCTCCGCCTCCAGCAGGAGCGCGGTGCGGGCCGGATTATAGATCAGATCCAGCACCGCCCGGCATTCCGGAAAGCTCCGGAGGCTTGCCGCCGCCCTGCCATTATCCGGATACATGCCGACAGGGGTGGCGTTCACCACCAGCCGGGCGTCCCTGTGCCGATCCAGATTCCCGTAATTCTCCGGACCGGAGCGGGAAACGGCCGTCACCTCCGCCGCCCCCAGGTCCCGGAGCACGGCGCAGGCGGTGACACTGGCCCCGCCGGTACCGAAGACCACCGCCTTTTCCCCCGCCGGATCGAAGCCCAGGGAGGAGAGCATATAGCGGAAGCCCGCGTAATCCGTATTGTCCCCATACCACCCCTCCGGCGTGCGGCGGAGGGTATTCACGCTGCCGATGCGCTTCGCCGCGGGAGACAGGGCGGAGCACAGGGGGACCACCGCCTTCTTATAGGGAATGGTGACGTTCATCCCCAGGAGAGGGGTGGTTTCCAGAAACTCCGCCAGCTTTTCCGGCTCCACCTCGTACAGGCCGTAATCCGGGCAGCCCAGAACGGCGTGGATCTGAGGAGAAAAGCTATGGCCCAGATGCTCCCCCAGCAGGCCGAAACGGTCCGTCATACGATTTCGGAATAGCTGCCCAGGTACTCAAAGCGCTCGCAGAGCCCTTCCAGGTCCCCCAGGAGGCTGATCATCTGGGGGGCCTGGATGGGCTTCTCCAGATCGAAGTAGAACATGAATTCGAATTCCCGCTCCGGCAGCGGCCGGCTTTCCAGCTTGGTCAGGTTGATCCCCAGGCTGAAGAAGCGGGACAGGAGCTTGTACAGGGATCCCGGCTTATGGGGCGTGACCGCCATGATGCTGGTCTTGTCCGCCCCGGGATAGATCTCCGGCTCCCGGGCGATGCAGATGAAGCGGGTGAAGTTTCCCCCCTGATCCTGCACGGATTCCCGCAGACAGTTGAGGCTGTACAGAGCCGCGCAGTGCCGGGAGGAAAGGGCCGCCAGATCCTTCCTGCCGCTCTGGGCGACATATTTGGCCGCCGCGGCGGTGTTTTCGAACGTCGTGAGCTTCACATCCCCCAGGCTCCTGAGGAAGCCTGCGCACTGGTTCAGGGCCTGTTCATGGGAGACGATCTCCCGCAGGTCCTTCAGCTCCGTACCGGCGGGGGCCAGGAGGCAGTGATCCACCTTCAGGCGCACGCTGCGCACGATGTAGAAGCGGTGGCGCATCATCAGGTCGTATACCGTATTCACGCTGCCCGCCGTGCTGTTTTCGATGGGCAGGACGCCGTACCGGCACATACCCCGTTCAATGGCGGTAAAGACCCCTTCAAAATTCTTGAAGTACAGGATATTGGGCAAAGTAAAGAGCTTCTCGCAGGCCTCCTGGGAATAAGCCCCCTCCACCCCCTGACAGGCGACGGGAGCGAACTCCGGGAACACCTCCGGGGTCCTGGCCATAGCCTCCTCGATCATGGCGGAAAGAGGGGCCTTTCCCCGATTCAGCTGGGCCTGGTAGGCTTTGCTCAGGTCAAAGAGCTGGGAATACAGGGCGGCTGTGTAGCCCCGAAACTCCTCTCCCGCCTGCTGGGTGACCTCCACCAGCTTCTTTCTTTCCCGCTCCGGGTCGGTCAGGGGCAGGCCGTTTTCCTTTTTCCAGGCCGCCACGTCCCGGCTCACCGTCATCCGACGGCAGAACAGGTCCACCAGCTGCCGGTCGATCTCGTCGATCTTCGTTCTGGCTTCAGCAAGATCCATTTTGTGCGCATCTCCTTTCCAAAAGGGCGTCATACAGGGCTGCCGCGGCAGCCGCCTCCATACAGGGCACGGCTCTGGGCACGATGCAGGGATCATGCCTCCCGGCGATCCGCAGGGATACCGCCTCCCCCGTACGCATATCCACGCTGCGCTGCTCCAGGGCGATGGAGGGCGTGGGCTTCACCGCCGCCCGGAAGAGGATGGGCATTCCCGTGCTCATCCCCCCCAGGATGCCGCCATGGTTGTTTCCCTCCGTCCGGATGCCTCCGTTCGGCCCGGGAACGAAGGGATCATTGCAGGCACTTCCGGTCATTTCCGCCGCCCGGAAGCCTGCGCCGAACTCGATCCCCTTTACCGCGGGGATCCCGAACACCGCCTGGGCGATGCGGTTTTCCAGGCCGCCGAACATGGGCTCCCCGATCCCCGGAGGGCAGCCCAGTATCGCGCATTCGATCACCCCGCCGACGCTGTCTCCCCCTTCGGCGGCGGTGAGGATGGTCTCCGCGAAGCGCTCCGGATCCTTCTCCCTGCCGATGCTGAGGATCTTCGCCTCCACCCGGATCTCCAGGGTCTCCAGCTGCTGCAGGGCGATTCCGCCGGCGATGCACAGCGGCGCGGTAAGGCGGCCGGAAAACTGCCCGCCTCCCGCATAGTCCCGGCTCTCCCCGAACCGGAGCATGGCGGGATAATCCGCGTGTCCCGGTCTCGGCGTATACCGAAGCCCCTCATAGTCCCCGGAGCGGGTATCCCCGTTGCGGATAAGGAAGGTCAGCGGCGCGCCGCAGGTCCTGCCATCCGGCCCCAGGCCGGACAGGAGCTCCGGAACATCCGTCTCCCTCCGGGGGGTGGACAAGGGGCTTTTTCCCGGCGCCCGCCGATCCAGGAAGGCCTGCAGCGCCTCCAGATCCACGGGGCTCCCGGCCGGCAAGCCCTCGATGGTCACGCCGATGGCCGGGGCGTGGGACTGGCCGAAGATCGTAAACCGGAACAGATTTCCAAAGCTGTTGCTCATGCTTCCTCCTCCCGGATCCTGCCGCCCAGGCGGCGATAATCCTGCCAGAAGGCGGGGTAGGATTTTTCCACCGCCTCCGCCCCCAGAATGGTCACCGGCTCCCGACAGGCCAGGGCGGCGACGGCGGCGCTCATGGCGATCCGGTGATCCCGGAAGCTGTCTACCACTCCGCCCCGCAGGGTCTCTTTACCCCGGATGATCAGCTCCTCCGGCTTCTCCTCCGCCTCCGCCCCCAGGGCCTTCAGCATGGCGCAGACGCTCTGCAGCCGATCGCTCTCCTTCAGCCGGAGCCGCCCGGCGTTGACAAACCGGCTCTCCCCCGGGCTGGCGGCGGCCACAGCCGCCAGGGGAGGCACCAGGTCCGGAATATTCCCGGCGTCGATCACGGCTCCGCCCTTTCGGATACGGGGGATCAGCTCCGCCGCTGCCCGGTCCCCCTGGGCGGACTCCGGATCTAGGCCTGTGATCCGGATCTCTCCGGAGCTGAGGGCGTCCGCCGCCAGCCAGAAGGCGGCGCAGGACCAATCCCCCTCCACCTCCGCCCGGCCGGGGGAACGGTAACCGCAGCCGGAAACAGGCTGCCAGATCTCCCCTGCCCGTTCTCCGGACCAGCTCAGGCCGAACAGGGC
>JBGUZS010000072.1:0-4379 GCA_045223835.1 Oscillospiraceae bacterium
GAACCACCGTAGGCATAGCCAGCAGATTTACAGTCTGTCCCCTTTGGCCACTCGGGAACACCCCCGTATTCACTTGCGCCCCAAGGAAGGGCTGGAGCTGGTGGACGGACTTGAACCCCCGACCTGCTGATTACAAATCAGCTGCTCTACCGACTGAGCTACACCAGCATGAGGCGCCGCGTCAATACCAGCACGGGGAATCATAACAAAGTTGAACTGGTTTGTCAATATCCCCGGAAGAAAAAGTTTTCTGACCCCGAAAAACCAAAAAACCGCCGGAAACGGCCCCCCGAACGGCGGGCCGGAACCTCTTTACATTTTCTTCGTCCGTGCATATAATGGATGAGCAATCTGCGCCGTACCCGCCTGAGCGGGGCGACAGCAAGGAGGAATTGAATATGAACAGTAAACGCTTCGACACCAGAAAGCTCACCGGACTGGCCCTGCTTACCGCCATCGTGGTGGTGCTCCAGCTCCTGGGCTCCTTCATCCGCTTCGGCATCTTCTCCATATCCCTGGTGCTTGTCCCCATTGTGGTGGGCGCCGCCCTGTACGGGCCCTGGGCGGGCTGCTGGCTGGGCTTCGTCTTCGGCATCGTGGTGGTCTTGCAGCCGGACACGGGCTTCTTCATGAGCTACAGTCCCTTTGCCACCGTGGTGGTCTGCCTGCTGAAGGGCGCCCTGGCCGGTCTCTGCTCCGGCCTTGTTTACCGCCTGCTGGAAAAGCGCAGTCGGTATGCCGCTGTCCTGGCGGCGGCCATCGTCTGCCCGGTGGTGAACTCCGGCATCTTCTTCCTGGGCTGTTTGCTGTTCTTTATCCCGCTGATCGAGTCCACGCTCGCGGCTCCGGGAGAGGGCGTGAAGTTCGTGCTCACGGTCATGATCGGAGGAAATTTCCTGTTCGAGGTCCTGTTCAACCTCGTCCTGAGCCCGGTGATCATCCGGCTCATCGACCTGGGCAAAAAATACCGGCATTGAGGGGGATGGCGCTGTGATCCTTGCGTTCGATATCGGCAACACCAATATTGTCCTGGGCGGATTGGAGGGGGAGAAGACCCTGTTCCTCACCCGGATCTCCACCAGCCTGGATAAAACGGAGGCGGAGTATACCGTCCTGATCAAGGAGCTTCTGGATATCCATCGGGTGGACAGGGAGCGGGTCGAGGGCGCCATCATCTCCTCCGTCGTGCCGCCCCTCATCAGCATCATGAAGAGCGCGGTGCTGCTTTTGACGGGGAAGGAGGCCCTGGTGGTGGGCCCCGGCATGAAGACCGGGCTGAATATCGCCGCGGGCGACCCCCGGGAGCTGGGCGCGGACCTGGTGGTGGCGGCGGTGGCCGCCCTGGCCAAGTATCCCAAGCCCCAGATCATCATGGACCTGGGCACGGCCACCACCTTCTCGGTGATCGACCGGGAGGGGCTTTTCCGGGGTGTCATCATCTATCCCGGCGTGATGGTCTCCTTCGACGCCCTGACCGACCGTACGGCGCAGCTGCCCCGGATCTCCTTCGATGAGCCGAAGCAGGTCATCGGCACCACCAGCGTGGACAGTATGCAGAGCGGCCTGATTTACGGCAACGCCGCCATGGTGGATGGGCTGATCGACCGGATCGAGGGCGAGCTGGAGGATACCTGTACCGTGATCTCTACCGGGGGGCTGAGTCCCAAGATCATCCCCCATTGCCGTCACCGGGTGGTGAACGACGACAATCTGCTGCTGGACGGCCTGCGCATCCTCTATGAGAAAAACAGGCCGAAGGAAAGAAAACAAAGAAAGGGCGGTAAAGAATCATGATCAAAACCATCTACGGCCGTGTATTCAGCGTTCTGGCGAAGAAACCGTTCCGGCTTTGGGGCATCACCCTGCTGGGCCTCTTCCTCACGGGACTGGGCAGTACCCTGTCCGGCGCGGTCCCTCTGATCGCCGTCGCCATTGCTTTGCTCATGAGCCTGGGCATCAACCGGGTCTACCTCCTGGGCTACCGGGGAGAGGATATCCGGGTGGAGAATCTGTTCGACGGCTTCCGGCAGGATTTCGGCAAGAAGCTGGCGGGCTCGGCCTGGGCGGAGCTGTTCAAGCTCCTGTGGGGGCTGATCCCCATTGTGGGCTTCGTCTTTGCCGCCATCCGGTCTTATGAATATGCCTTTGTGCCCTATATCCTCATGGAGCGGCCCGAGGTGGCGCCCCTGGAGGCCCGGAAGGTCTCCCGGGAGGAGACGAGGGGCTGGAAGGGCCTCATGTTCTGGGCGGATTTCCTCATGGGGATCCTGGTTGCGGCCGCCTTCCTGATCCTGCTGCTCCTGTGCCTGATCCCGGTGCTGGGCGTCCTTTTCCGGCTGATCACCTTCATCTATGTCCTGGCCTGCATCGCCTTCCTGCCTCTGATCTACGGCCTGCTCCATGCGGCCTTCTATGAGGAGATCACCAGCGGGCGCATGGCGGCTGAGCGGGCGGCTCAGGAAGCCCCCGCATACAACGTAGGCTCCGGCGCCGGGTCCGCCTCCCCCATGGTTTACTGCCCCAGCTGCGGCAGCCCCGTCAAGGCGGACTCCCGCTTCTGCCCCAACTGCGGCGCGGCTCTTGCGCCCCAGATCCCCCAGCCTGTGGAGGAACAGCCTTCCCAGGAGCCGAAGGATCCCCCGGAGGAGCAGGAATAACCGCCTCCGAATACCGCGTTGGTCAGCCGGGCCCGAAAAGGCCCGGCTGATGCCGTCTGCAGGCGATCCGGAGTGGGGGCGGCGGAGGGAAGACCGGCCCATGGGCGGGCGGCCCTTCCTTGTTTTTGCGGAAATTGCCCTTGACTATGCCGGAAAGCTGTGGTATAGTGCCTTTACCTGTCCCCGGATGGGTTTATTTTCGTGCGCCCAGCCGGCAAAAAACAGGGAGGCAGCCCGGCCTTCGGGCCAAATTCGAAAAGGAGGTGCCGAAACCATGGCAAAGAACGGGTCCCGCGTAAGGGTCACGCTCCGTTGCAACGAGTGCAAGCAGAGAAACTACAACACGGTGAAGAACAAGAAGAACACCACCGAGCGGCTTGAGATGAACAAGTACTGCCGTTTCTGCCGCAAGCACACCGTCCACACGGAAACGAAGTAAGGGACGGGAGGAAGAGCATTGGCTAAGGAAATGGAAAAAACCCCGGAGAGCAAGTCCGGCAAGAAGAAGCCGAACTGGTTCCAGCGGGCGTGGGCCGGCCTGAACCGCTGGTTCCGCGAAATGAAGAGCGAGCTCAAGAAGGTCGTCTGGCCCACCCGGAAGCAGGTCATGAAGAACACCGTGGTCGCCGTCACCGTGATGGTGGTGGCCGGCGTTGTGCTCTGGGCCTTCGACCAGGTGGCTATGCTGGTGGTGCAGACGCTGATCTCCATCGGCGGCTGAGGGTACCGGAATGGCTGAGCTTGCACAATGGTATGTCCTGCATACCTATTCCGGCTATGAGAACACCGTCTCCGCGTCCATCATGAAGGCCCGGGAGAACCGGCACATGGAGGACCTGATCCTGGAGGTGAACATCCCTCTGGAAACCGTTACGGAGATCGAGGACGGGAAGACCGTCACCAAGGAAAAGAAGCTTTTCCCCGGTTATGTTCTCGTGAAGATGATCCTCACGGATGAAAGCTGGCATCTTGTGCGCAATGTGCGCGGGGTCACCGGCTTCGTGGGCAGCGCCGGAAAGGCCATCCCCCTGACCGAGGACGAGATCCTCGCCCTGGGGGTGGAGAAGCGGGAGCTGAACCTGGGCTTCCAGCTCGGGGACAGCGTCAAGGTGCTGGATGGCCCTCTGGAGGGCTTCATCGGCACGGTGGACGAGCTGGATCCTGCCCGGAACCGGGTACGGGTGACCGTCTCCATGTTCGGCCGGGAGACCCCGGTGGAGCTGGAGCTGGATCAGGTGGAGGCCATCGAACACTGAGGGCAGCATATCCGTCTCCCGGCCCGGGAGACAAGCACGTGGGAGGAAGGCAGACAAGCCCTTCCGCCAGCGCATACCGGCATAGCGCCGGTGCACACACCACAATATATTTGGAGGTAACCGTACAGTGGCACAGAAAGTAACCGGAATCGTCAAACTGCAGATCCCTGCCGGCAAGGCGACCCCCGCGCCCCCTGTGGGCCCGGCCCTGGGCCAGCATGGCGTGAACATCGCCGCCTTTACCAAGGAATTCAACGAGCGGACCAAGGCCGACATGGGCCTGACCATCCCCGTTGTCATCACCGTTTATTCCGACCGCAGCTTCACCTTCATCTGCAAGACTCCCCCCGCAGCCGTCCTTCTGAAGAAGGCTGCCGGCATCGAAAAGGCCTCCGGCGTCCCCCAGCGGGACAAGGTGGCCACCATCTCCGCTGAGGACTGCCGGAAGATCGCCGAGCAGAAGATG
>JBGUZS010000073.1:0-5218 GCA_045223835.1 Oscillospiraceae bacterium
ATGCTTTTGATGTTGAGGACGATCTCAGTGACATCCTCCTTCACACCGGGTATCGTTGAAAACTCATGCGCTACGCCTGCGATCTTCACCGAGGTGACGGCGGTGCCCTCCAGGGAGGACAGCAGCATCCGTCTCAGGGCGTTGCCCAGGGTCGTGCCATAGCCGCGCTCCAGCGGCTCAACGACGAACTTCCCGTAGGCCTCGTCACCCGGCGCTTCGATGCATTCGATGCGCGGCTTTTCAATTTCAACCATCTATAAAAACCCTCCTTATTCTCGCCCGCCTGTCCCTCCGGCGGTCCGCCGGGGGCCGGGGCGGCAGGTGGATATCCGCTTACCGATTTGAGGGCGTCGTGGGTGTTACTTGGAGTACAACTCGACGATGAGGTGCTCCTCAACAGGCAGGTCGATGTCTTCCTTCTGGGGCACGCCGATGACCTTGGCGGTGGCGTTGTCCCGGTCGAAGTCCAGCCACTTGGGCGGCTGCCGGAAGGCGTTGGCTTCCAGGCTCTGCTTGAACTTCTCCAGACTCTTGCTCTTGTCCCGGAGGGTGATCACCATGCCGGGCTTCACCAGGAAGGAGGGAATATTGACCTTGCGGCCGTTTACCAGGAAGTGGCCGTGGGTGACCAGCTGACGGGCCTCGGGGCGGCTCATGGCAAAGCCCAGACGATAGGCCACGTTATCCAGCCGGCTCTCGCAGAAGGCCAGCAGGTTCTCGCCGGTCTGACCGGGAGCGCGGACGGCCATCTCATAGTACTTCCGGAACTGGCTCTCCAGAAGGCCGTAATACCGCTTGGCCTTCTGCTTCTCCCGCAGCTGCGTGCCGTACTCGGAGGTCTTGCTCCGACCCTGGCCGTGCATTCCGGGGGGGTAGGTCCGGCGCTCGATGGCGCACTTTTCGGTGAAGCATCTGTCGCCCTTCAGGAAGAGCTTCACGCCCTCCCGGCGGCACAGACGGCAAACGGCGTCGTTATATCTTGCCATATCGTGTTTTCCTCCTGTCCTTCCTCAGACGCGGCGCCGCTTCGGGGGACGGCAGCCGTTGTGCGGGATGGGTGTCACGTCACGGATGAGCTGGACCTCCAGTCCGGCGGACTGGAGCGCGCGGATCGCGGCTTCACGGCCGGAACCGGGGCCCTTCACGTACACCTCCACCTGCTTCAGGCCATGCTCCATGGCGGCCTTGGCGGCGGTCTCCGCGGCGGTCTGAGCGGCGAAGGGGGTGGATTTCCGGCTGCCCCGGAAGCCCATGCCGCCGGCGGAAGCCCAGGAGATCGCGTTGCCCTGGAGGTCAGTGATGGTGACCATGGTGTTGTTGAACGAGGAGCGGATATGCACCGCGCCCTTCTCTATGTTTTTCCGCTCACGGCGCTTGGTGCGTACACGGGCGTTCTTTGCGTTCTTCGCGCTTGCCATATTCCTTCCCCTCCCTTACTTCTTCTTGTTGGCGATGGTGCGCTTGGGTCCCTTGCGGGTCCGGGCGTTGGTCTTGCTCCGCTGCCCCCGGACGGGGAGGCCCTTGCGGTGCCGGAGGCCCCGGTAGCAGCCGATCTCGGTCAGCCGCTTGATGTCCAGCGCCACGCTGCGCCGGAGGTCACCCTCCACCACATAGTTGTGGTCGATGCACTCTCTGAGCTTTGCCTCCTGGGCCTCGGTCAGATCCTTTACGCGGATATCAGGGTCGATGCCCGTGGCCTTGAGGATATCGGATGCGCTTTTTCTGCCAATGCCGTAGACGTAAGTGAGACCGATCTCGATCCGCTTGTCCTTGGGCAAATCAACGCCGGCAATACGAGCCATACTTGTCAATCAATCCTTTCTAAAAACTCGGGGTCAACCCTGTCTTTGCTTATGCTTGGGATTCTCACAGATCACCATGACTCTGCCCTTGCGCTTGATGATCTTGCACTTTTCGCACATGGGCTTCACGGAAGGCCTGACTTTCATGAAATTGATCCTCCTCTTATTTGGTGCGCCACGTTATCCTGCCGCGGGTCAGATCATAGGGTGACATCTCTACCTTCACCTTGTCGCCGGGCAGGATGCGGATGAAGTTCATCCTGAGCTTACCGGAAATATGGGCCAGAATCGTGTGCCCATTGCCGATATCAACGGTGAACATCGTATTGGGAAGCGATTCCACTACGACTCCTTCCAGCTCGATGACATCGTCCTTTGCCAAACTATCTCCCTCCCTGATCGTTATCGGTTTCGCTGCATGACACCCGCGCTGCGGCCAGCGCACGCCGGATGCCGGCATCTGTCTTTGGTTCCTGCAGCTTCCCGCTGACCGCGTCATAAATGCTGTCCGGCAGGAATTCCACATGCTTCCGGTTCTTCCGCTTGGGACCGGCCAGCTTTTTCCGCTTCCCGTCCGTCAGAAGCACCGTTTTTTCCGTCCTCTCCAGGACGAGATACAGGGTACCCTTGTCTCTCCCCGCCCGGGATCGGGCCAGGGCCGGCGCGCTACTGCAGTCCATCGCCGCCGTCCCCCTGGATCGGGGTGAGGATCTCCGGGTCCCCACGGGTGATGAGGATGGTGTTTTCGTAGTGGGCGGAGGGTTTACCGTCCTCCGTCACCACGGTCCACCCGTCTTCCAGCACGCGGATCGCAGCGCCGCCCAGGTTTACCATGGGCTCCACCGCAATGGTCATGCCCGGGATCAATCGGACCCCGTGCCCCGGCGTGCCGTAATTCGGCACCTCCGGTTCCTCGTGCATTTCGGCGCCTACGCCGTGGCCCACGTATTCCCGGACGACGGAGTAGCCGTGCCCCTCCACATAGGCCTGTATGGCATGGGAGATATCCGGCACCCGGTTTCCGGCGCGGGCCATTTTGAGTCCCTCGAAAAAGCTCTGTCGCGTGACCTGTACCAGCCGCCGCACCTCTTGGGGCACCTCGCCGGCGAAGTAGGTCCCGGCGCAGTCCCCATGGAAGCCGTCGATATAGGCTCCCACGTCGATGCTGACGATGTCCCCCTCCCTGATCCTCCTGGACCCGGGGATCCCGTGGATCACCTGGTCGTTGATGGAGATGCACACGCTGGCCGGGTAGCCCTCGTAATGCAGGAAGGATGGTCTTGCCCCCTGGCTCACGATGAATTCATGGACCGCTCTGTCGATGGCTTTCGTGGATACGCCGGGCTTCACCATTTCCCCTGCCAAGGCACGGGCAGCCGCGGTAATTTTTCCCGCTCGGCGCATCGCATCCACATCGCGTCCGGTTTTCAGGGTGATCAAGAGAGCTGCTCCAGGGCCGCCGCCAGCCTTTCGGAGGTCTCCTCCACGCCGGCGGTCCCGTCCACGGGGATGAGCTTGCCCTGGTCCTTGTAGTAGCCCAGGATGGGCTCAGTCTGCTCGTGGTAAACGGAGAGCCGCGCCCTGACGGTCTCGGGCTGATCGTCCGGACGGATGGTCAGCGCTTCGCCGCATTTGTCGCAGACGCCCTCCGCCTTGGGCGGATTGGCTTTGATATGGTAGGTGGCGCCGCATTTGGTGCAGGTGCGGCGGCCGCCCATCCGTTCCTCTATGGCCTCGTCCCCCACCTCCAGGGAGATGGCGGCGTCGATGGCCACGCCCATTTCATCCAGCATGCGGGCCTGGGCCAGGGTGCGGGGCACCCCGTCCAGTATGCAGCCCTTGCCCAGATCATGGGTCTCCAGATAATCTTTTACAATGCCGATGATCACGTCATCCGGCACCAGCTGGCCCTTGTCCATGAACGCCTTGGCGTTCAGGCCCACGGGACGGCCCTCCGCGATGGCGGAGCGCAGAATGTTCCCGGTGGAGAGGGTGGTGACGCCGAGCTTTCTGCTCAGCACTTCGGCCTGGGTGCCCTTGCCGGCGCCCGGAGGTCCGAGCATGATGATATTCATTCTATCCTCCTCCTGCCGAACTCAGTCCAGGAAGCCCTTGTAATGCCGCATGAGCATCTGGTTCTCCAGGCCCTGGACGATCTCGATGGCCACGCCCACCACGATGATGACGCTGGTGCCGCCGAGGGAGATGCCGCCCGCATTCGTGATGCTGCTGAATGCCAGGGGAAGCACCGCCACGATGCCCAGATACAGGGAGCCGAACAGGGTGATGCGGTTCAGGACCCGGGTGATGAACTCGCTGGTGGGCTTGCCGGGCCGGTAGCCCGGGATAAACCCGCCGTTCTTCTTCAGGTTATTGGATACCTCGATGGGGTTGAACTGGATCGTGGCGTAGAAGTACCCGAAGGCGATGATCAGCAGGAAATAGAAGATCATATAGGGAACTCCGTCCGTATCCAGGAAGTTCAGGAGTCCTGCGCCGAAGGTGCCCTCCGCCGGCTTCCGGAAGAAGGCGGCGAGGGTGGCGGGGAGGGAGGCGATGGCCTGGGCGAAGATGATGGGCATAACGCCGGACATGTTCACCTTCATGGGCAGATAGGTGCTCTGCCCGCCGTACATTTTCCGGCCCACCACACGCTTGGCATACTGCACGGGGATCCGGCGCTCCGCGTCGGACACGAAGATGATGAGCAGGACGATGGCGGCCACGCCGATGATGATCCCGATGAAGCCCACGATGCTGAGGGAGCCGGCGGCCAGGTTGCTGATGAGCCGGGCCACGCCGGAGGGCAGCCGGGAAACGATGCTGGCAAACAGGATGATGCTGATGCCGTTGCCGATGCCGTACTCCGTGATCTGCTCGCCCAGCCACATGAGCAGCGCGGCGCCGCCCACGAAGGTGAGGATGATGACGATGGCGGCCCAGAAGCTGGAGCCGTTCTCCGCCAGCAGGCTGTTGTTCCGGATGAGCAGGTAATAGGCAAAGCCCATGATGAGGCCGATGGCCACGGTGGAGTACCGGGTGATGGAGTTGATCTTTCTGCGGCCTTCCTCGCCGCCCTCCTTGGAGAGGCGTTCCAGCGCGGGGATGGCGATGCACAGGAGCTGGATGATGATGGACGCGTTGATATAGGGCTGGATGCTCAGGGCGAAGATGGTCGCCGAAGAGAAGGCATTGCCCGACATCATGTTATACAGACCCAGCACCGTGTTCTGCAGGCTGCTGAAATAGCTCTGGAGCAGCGCGCTGTCGATAAAGGGCACGGGTACGGCGTTTCCGATCCGGTACAGCAGGATGATGAACAGGGTGAACCAGATCTTCTTCCGCAGCTCCTCTATCTTCCAGGCGTTCCGGAATACCTGAAACACTTACAACACCTCGGCCTTTCCGCCGGCCGC
>JBGUZS010000074.1:0-9730 GCA_045223835.1 Oscillospiraceae bacterium
AAGCTGGCCACCGGCCGGGATATCGACGTGGATTACCCCGACTATGAGCCCTGCCACCGTCTCTTCGGTCAGCATGGCCTCATGGCCATCGAGAATGCCGGCGGCGACATCGACCAGGTCACCGGCAAGCGCATGATCATCGCCGCCTTCCCCTTCCGCTGCGAGGCTGCCGACGGCGGCATGGTCCGTCTCGTCGCCTGGGAAGAGGGCTCCTTCTAAGTTATCGGCGGTTCCCGGCCGGGGTCTCCGGACCCCGGCGCGGGATCGGACGCAGGGCGTCCACCCAACACTTTTCTGATCAAAAAGGAGCGGTTCCCCCGGCCGGGAACCGGTATTATGCATGAAAACCTTTGATGACATCAAGCGGATCACCGTGCTGGGCGCCGGCACCATGGGCCCCGGCATCGCCCAGACCTTTGCCATGGGCGGCTACGAGGTGGTCATGTGGACCCGGAGCGAGTCCACCCGGGAGAAGGCCAAGGCCAGTCTGCGCACCAGCCTGGAAACCTTTGCCGAGGAAGGGGAGATCCGGCCCGAGGATGTGGACGCCATTTTCGCCCGCACCCATTTTGAGCTCACCGTGGAGGAAGCGGTAAAGGGCGCCGACTTTGTGATGGAGACCATCGTGGAGAAGAAGGAGGCCAAGGAGGAGCTTTATGCCCAGCTGGCCCGGATCCTGCCCAAGGATGTGATCGTTGCCTCCAACACCTCCGCCCTGAATATTTTCGAGATCGTGCCCGAGGCGCTGCTGCCTCAGCAGATCATCTGCCATTGGTATGCGCCTCCCCAGCTCATCCCTCTGGTGGAGGTAGTCAAGAGCGAGCAGGCTCCCCAGGAGTATGCGGATATCGCCGTGAAGCTCCTGCAGAAGTGCGGAAAGACCGCCGTGCTCATGAAGAAGTTCATCCGCGGCTATATCGTGAACCGGCTGCAGCAGTGCCTGAACCGGGAGGTTTTCTACCTGCTGGATAACGGCTACTGCGATGCTGAGGCGGTGGATCTGGCGGCGAAGGCCTCCTTCGTCCCCCGGGCCGTGGTCCTGGGCCTGCTGAAGCGGGCGGACTTCGGCGGCCTGGATATGACCGCCAACAACTACCGGAATCACAGCTACACCATGCCTGAGCACGGCGACGAAATGCCCAAGAGCCTGGAGGCGCTTGTGGACGCCGGCAATCTGGGCATCAAGACCGGCAAGGGCTTCTACGACTACACCGGCGTGGATATCGAGGCCCTGAAGGTCAAGCGGGACAAGCAGCTTTTCGAAGTGTTCCGCCTGGCCAAGAAATTCCTGGACGACCCCGTCTGATCAACCTTCACGAATCGAAAGGAAAAAACACAAGATGTCTAAGAGCAACAAGATCATGATCCAGGTCTGCCTGTGCGGCGCCGGCACCAAGAAGGCCCAGGCTCCCACCGTGCCCTACACCGCCGCCGAGCTGGCGGAGCAGATCGTCGCCTGCGCCAAGGCCGGCGCCAGCATCGCCCACATCCATGTCCGGGAGGACAAGATCGTCAACGGCGAGATGCAGATCGGCTACAAGTCCATGAGCCTGAAGGCCTTCACCGACGCGGTGGAGATGACCCGGGAAGCCTGCAAGAAGGCGGGCGTGGATATCATCATCAACCTCACCACCTCCGGCGGCGAGTACGAGGACTACAAGCGGCTCCAGCACCTGGGCGCCCTGAAGCCCGAGATGTGCTCCTTCGACCCCAACACCATCAACTGGGCCAACAGCTATATCTTCGAAAACAGCCCCCGCTTCCTGAACAAGCTCAGCGAGGAAGTGGTAAAGCATGACGTGAAGCCCGAGTTCGAGGTCTTCGACACCGGCCATATCGACAGCGTCATGTACTATGTGAACAAGTGGAACATCCCCCAGCCTCCCCACATCCAGTTCATCATGGGCGTCGGCGGCTCCATGCCCGGGGACGCCTTCAACCTGGCTTTCCTGGTGAGCAAGCTGCCCAAGGGCGCCACCTGGTCCGTCTCCGGCATCGGCAAGGCCCATATGCCCATGATGCTGGCCGGCCTGGCTCTGGGCTGCGACGGCCTGCGGGTCGGCCTGGAGGACAACGTCATGTTCGGCAAGAACCCCGACGGCTCCAAGGATATCGCCACCAATCTGCGCCTGGTGGAGCGTGCCGTGCAGCTGGCCAAGCTGGCCGGCCGCGAGATCGCCACCGCGGACGAGGCCCGTGAGATCCTGGGCATCACCCGCCACTGCCTGCGGGACGAGGTCACCGGTCCCATCACCTATACGGAATAAAGCTTCGCTTCACCCGGGACCCGCGTTACCGGGCTCCCGGGTGAGAAGGATGCACTCCGCTCCCCGCACTCGCTGTGCTCGCACAGTCCGCTCCGTGAGAGGTATTTTTGGGCAGAAATGTATTCCGCCCAAAAATATTCCGATTTTATTCGCGCCTGCGGGCGCGAACTCTGCGAGGCATCCGGACAGTTGTTCATCTACTATAACAACGAGAAAGGAACGATCCAACCTTGCCTAAGAACAAAGTCGTGACCCTTGAGCAGGCCATGGAAAAATGCTTCGACGGCATGACCGTACTGCTCCCCGGCTTCGTCAACTGCGGCGTTTCCGAAACGCTCATCGACGGGCTGATGAAGAAGGGCGTTAAGGACCTGAACATCATCTCCAACAACACCAGCATCAAGGGCCAGGGCATCGGCCGTCTGGTCCATGACAACCGCATCAAGCACATCACCTGCTCCCATATCGGCAACAACACCGAAACCGTGGAGAAGGTGGTGGCCGGCGAGATCAACATCACCTTCGTACCCCAGGGCTCCCTCTGCGAGAAGACCCGCGCCGGCGGCGCGGGCATCGGCGGCATCCTGACCCCCACCGGCGTGGGCACCCCCATGCAGGAGGGCAAGCAGCTGCTGGAGTGGGACGATGAGGCCGGAAAGTACAAGTTCGTCAGCGCCGAGGACCCCATCAAGGACAAGCGCTTCATCCTGGAGCTCCCCCTCCACGGCGACGTGTGCTTCATCCACGCCTGGAAGGCGGATAAGATGGGCAACGTGGTGTACCACCGCACCGCCCGCAACTTCAACGAGCCCTTCGCCACCGCGGCGGACTGGGTCATCTGCGAGGCTGAAGAGATCGTGGAAGTCGGCGAGCTGGACCCCGACCAGATCAACACCCCCGGCGCGCTGGTGGACATGGTCGTGCAGGCCCGGAAAGTGGAGGGTTGAGAACATGGATGCGAAACAGTATATCGCCAAGCGTACCGCGAAGTTCTTCAAGGACAATGATCTGGTGAACCTGGGCATCGGCATGCCCACCATGTGCATGGCCTATATCGACCCCAGCATCGACGTCTGGTTCCAGTCCGAGAACGGCATCATCGGCATGACCGGCGCCCCCAAGGAGGGCGAGGTCGTGGATCTGGACGTGGTGGATGCGGGCGGCTCCCCCAGCGGGATGCGCCCCGGCTCCTGCTGCTTCAGCAGCTTCACCTCCTTCGGCTATATCCGCGGCGGCCATGTGGACTACACCGTCCTGGGCGCCTATGAGGTCGACCAGAACGGCAATCTGGCCAACTGGATGATCCCCGGCAAGGCCGCCGCCGGCATGGGCGGCGCCATGGACCTGGTCACCGGCGCCAAGTGCACCATCGTCATGACCGTCCATTGCGACAAGACCGGCAAATCCAAGATCGTGCGTGAGACCAAGCTGCCCCTCACCGGCGTGGGCGTGGTGGACTATGTGGTCACCGAGAAGTGCGTTTTCCACTTCACCAAGGAGGGCATGGTCCTGGAGGAGCTGGCTCCCGGCGAGACCGTGGAGAGCATCAAGGCCATCACCGACTGCGATATGATCATCCCGGAGCACATCCGGAGCATGGAAGACTAATCAAATCATAACGAGCTCCTGCCCGGCGGGGGAACTCTGCTTTCCCCGCCGGACGAAGCCCCTGTAGCCGCCCTGAGGGCGGCACAGATAAACCAAGGGGGTAACTGGATCTTGTCCGTACAGCTCATCATCATCATCGTCTACTTCATCCTCACGGTGTTGATCGGCGTCCTCTCCGGCCGGAAGACCAAGAGCGCCGCCGCCTTCACCGGCGTAGCCCTCTCCACCTTTGCCATCGTCTGCGCTTCCACCGGCGAATGGCTGGGCGGAACCGCCACCACCGGCGTCAGCGAGTACGGCTTCCTGTACGGTCTCTCCGGCTGGTGGTACACCATCGCCAACGGCATCGGCGTCCTGTTCCTGGGTCTGCTCTTCGCCAAGCTCTTCCGCTCCCTGGAGACCGGCACGGTCCCCGGCATCATTGAGAAGTTCTTCGGCGTACACGCCCGCACCGTAAGCTGCATCATCCTCACCATCGTCATGCTGGCGGTGGGCCTGAGCCAGATGATCGCCGCCGGCAAGCTGGGCGAGAGCCTGCTGGGCATCCCCTTCTGGATCAGCGCCATTGCCTTCGCCGTCATTTTCATCGTCTACACCCTGGCGGGCGGCATGAACGCCGTGGCCTCCACCAACGTGATGCATCTGATCGTCATGTACGTGGGCGTCATCATCGCCATGGTCATCGCCGTCTCCCGGGCCGGAGGCATGGATGCCTTCACCACCGGCATCAGCAACCTGCGGGCCGAGAACGGCGGCAGCTTCTGGAACATGTTCACCATCGGCGGCAGCAAGGTCTCCAGCTGGATCATCGCCTCCCTGCTGGGCGCCTGCACGGCCCAGGCCGGCCTGCAGCCCGTGCTGAGCTCCAAGAACGCGAAGCAGGCCCGGAAGGCCTGCATCATCACCGCTTTCGTGGCCGCTCCCTTCGGCTTCTTCACCGCCACCCTGGGCATGGCCGCCCGGGTCATGTATGAAAACGGCGACCTCCTCCAGGGCGTCGCCCTGAAGGAAGCCGGCAAGAGCGCCCTGCCCGAGCTGATGATGCGGGGCATGAACCCCATCGCCGGCGGTCTGGTGCTGGCAGCCATCCTGGCCGCGGTGCTGAGCACCGTCAGCCCCATCATCCTGGCTTCCGGCACCATGGTCACCCGGGACGTGTATCAGCGGGTCCTCCATCCCGAAGCCAGCGACGCGCAGGTCCTGAAGATGGGCCGCATCACCACCGCCATCTCCGGCGTCATCTGCTGCGTGGGCGCCATCCTCCTGTGGAAGGCTTCCACCGTGCTGGAGCTGGTATACGCCGCCTATTCCCTGCGGGGCGCGCTGTTCGTGGTGGTCCTCTTCGGCATTTACTGGAAGAAGTCCAGCCAGAAGGGCGCCATCGCCGCCATGATCTGCACCGCCGTGGCCGCCGTGGCCTGGGTGGCCATCAAGCTGGCCACCGGGAGCTATCCCCTCAAGTTCGGCTCCTTCGCCGTGAGCGAGACCTATATCGCGGTGGTCGTGGCCGCCGTGTGCACCATCATCTTCAGCCTGGTCTTCAAGCCCTCCGCTCTGGAGCAGTCCGAGCGGGAGCAGACCAAGAAAGCCCTGAAGGAAGCCATGGCAAAAGCATAAAGCACCCCGATATCCCGAATTCATCCCGCTTTTCCGGAGTTTTTTCGGAAAAGCGGGATCTTTTTTTCAAAAACCTGTTGACATTGACGCGACGTCAAATTGTATGCTCCGGGGGAAAGGAGGGATAAACATGCGGAAAGCCGTCGCTTTTCTTTTGCTTTTCGCCCTGCTGCTCCTTCCCGGCTGCGGAAATCGGACACCGAAAAACTTCACCCCGAACCGAGACGGGACAGTGGGACGGTTCCGCTGGGGCATGACCATAGCCCAGGCCTGCCGCGTTGACGAGCGGATCGCCGCCAGGTTTCCCACCCGGGTCGAGCGGTCGGATGAAAACGTGCCCGAGGGGGAGCTGTTCCGCCTGCCCCTTGAGGAGGTGACATTCCTGGGGCATCCCGCCAGTCTGGTGCTGTGGTTCCAGCGCCTGCCCGAACCGGAGAAGGACGATCTTCTCCGACTTACCCGGATCGACGCTTATATGTTCCTCAAGGATGGGGAGCCGGACTACATCCCCCGGGTGGGAGACTGCTTCTCCGGGAACACCATGGCCTCCACGGGAGAGGACAGCTGGGCCTCCCCCAAGACTCTGGAGGACAAAGTCGGTCGGCAGACCCTGGAGAAGACCTATCCCACCTGGTCCGTGGAGAGCCTGGACCGGATCGCCGTTCAGCCCCTGTACTCGGTCCACGCGGAAAGCCTGAACGGGCCCAGGGACGTATTCGGCTCTACCCGGGCCACCGACGGGGACCGGGAATTCAACTACATTGCCGTTGGCTACTACGCAGCCTTGGCGGAAGCTCTTGGGAAATGAAAGGGAGGATCGTATGCGCAGGTTGTTTTCCGTACTGCTCATGGTTTTCCTGCTGCTCCTCCCCGGCTGCGGCAAGACGGAAGAAACCCCGCAGTATAATTTGAATCCGGATGGGACCATCGGCGATCTCCGCTGGGGCATGACCTTCACCCAGGCAGCCCGGGCGGAGAAGGGGATCGCCCACATCTATCCCGGTGCTGCCTTCCTGGGCTCTCAGCCGACGGATAAGTCCACGCTGCGTATCCGTCTGCCGGATGGGGAATTCCTGGGGACCAATATCCCCGTCATCGTGGAGCTGTACTTTCAGCGTATATCCAAGGAGAGGAACCAAACGCCCCCCCTGCGTCTGACAGAGATCCGCATCTTCATCGTCTCCATAACAGAAAAGGTTGACCTGACCGACTGGGCCGGGGCCTGCCTCACCCGCATGGAGCCGGTGACGGAGCCGGCGGCAATCAGCGCCTGGGCATCCGCCGAGACCCTGGAAGACCGGGTGCCCAGGGACATTCTGCAGGAGGCCTTCCGGTACAATACGGAAGCGTACATCGATTCTCTGTGCGGGAAAGCCCTGTACACCGCATCCACCGACACCGCAACAAGACTTTTCACCGGCGGGTATTATCAGGCCCTGGCGGCGGCGCTGGGATATTAGGTTTTTCCCATCATGAGAAAAAAAACCTTGACGACGACCCGGGGTCATCTTGTTCGTTTGGGGGGAAAGGAGGCTTACTCATGCGGAAAAGGATCGTTTTGCTTCTGTTTTTCGCCCTGCTGCTCCCGGCGGGGTGCAGTCCCAAGGTACAGAAGGACGATCTCCCTCTGACCCTGAACCCGGACGGGACCCTGGGAAACCTTCGCTGGGGAATGCGCTATGCCGAGGCAGTAAATGCGGACAGCCGCATCCGCCTGGGGACAAGCGATGATCCCAATCTGGACAGCTGCGAAGTGGAGTTTCTGGGGAAGCGGTGGACCTTGACCTTGACCTTCGGCGCCCCCGCTTATCTGAGCCCTTATGTGCAGGACGGGGTGAGCCGCCTGGGCCGCATGGAGCTCAGTCCCCTTGAGGATGGAAGCTGGGAGGAGCTGGTGGAGCCCATGGAGGCGGTGCTGGGACCCCGAAACATCACAGCCCGTTACGTGAACCCTGAATGGGACGAGGAGGGCCGCTTCACCTGCTTATCCCGGGAGGGCATCCCAAAATGGGCCTGGGCCTGGGAATCGACGGAGACCATGGGAAGTCTCCTGACCGACCGGGAGCTGGCAGCGGCCTACCCCTATGCGGAGGACCTTTCCGCCCGGCGTTACGGCACGCCCCTGTTCACGGTGTACTTCCAATACCGGGACGCCCGCAGTTATACGGAATATGCCTATTGGAATGTTCAGCCGGGACATATACCGGCCCCGTCGGAAACCGGGAAGGACTTGCCCGCCATCGTCATGGAGGGCAGCAGCGCCGTGGAAACCGGTATTCTGGCACAGCTCCTGCAATCGGGGGAAACTGAGCGTCCTCCCCTCTCCCCGGGAGCTGACCTGAGCTCCGCCAGCCTGACCTGGCAGGGGGAGGATTACTTCTTCACCGGAGCTGTGCTGGATAAGCTGCCGGGGAACGGCTGGTATGACACGGCGATCCTGGTGGGGGCCGTGAAGCCCTCGGGGACCCGGGAAGAGCTCACGGGAAATCTGGACGGCTATGTGTACATGCAGCGGAATCTGCTCTTCCCCCTCTACTTCCGCTGGCGGGAATGGGATGAGGAGGCAGACGGACCGGAACCTTACCTGGAGTTTTCCATCCGGAAGGGCAGTTGAAAGAACTGAGGGGGTTTTTATGAGGAGAAGAATCTTTCATATGGCGTTTGTCCTGCTTCTGCTTTTCGCTCTGCTGCTCCCGGGCTGCGGAAACCGGGCGCTGAAGGACGATGGTCCCCTGACCATTAACCCGGATGGGACCGTCGGCCTGCTCCGCTGGGGCATGACCTGGGAGGAGGTACAGAGGGCGGACAGCCGGATCGTCTTCCCGGAGGAGGCCGGCGATGCGGATGCGGACCACGTCTCCAAAGCGGCGAACGTGGAGTTTATGGACCGCCAGGCGGGCCTGACCCTCCGCTTCATCCGCTTTCCCGAGGAGGGGGAAAACGCCCCCCGCCGCCTGTACATGATCCATATCTTTTCCAACCTCAAGGCCGGGGAGCCGGACTACATCCCCCTGGTGAAGGCCTGTCTCACCAGCGACACCGTGGAGGTGGGCCGTCAAAGGCGGGGCTCCGGGGAATGGGGTTCCACCGAAACCCTGGAGGACTGCATACCCCGGGACAGGCTGGATGCGCTTTATCCCGAATGGGCGGAGCTCACCGAGGAGGACCGGGCCACGAAGCACCACCTGTGGCGGGTGGGGGCACTGAGCACCCGGGGCCCCTATGACGCGGGGGGCATGCCTGCCATCACCGGAGACCGGGAATTAATCTACAACGCCATGGGCTACTATCTGATCCTGGCAGATATCCTGACGAGGAGGGGATGAACCATGCGACGTCTTCTTGCCCTGCTGCTGGTTTTCGCCCTGCTCCTGCTCCCCGGCTGCGGCAAAAGGGCCGATTCTCCCCGGGCGTATACCCTGAACCCGGACGGGACCGTCGACAACCTCCGCTGGGGCATGACCTATGCCCAGGCGGCCCGAAGGGTAAAGCAGATCGCTCAGGAGCATCCCGACGCCTGGTGGGGGTATGAGCCGGAGGGGACCGAGGTGACGGTCTTTATGCCCCTGGGTGTTTTTCTGGGCTATTGGCCGGGCTACGTCCACCTGATCTTCCGTCACTTCACCGCCGAGGGGAAACGCTCCCCCCTGCGGCTGGTGGAGATCCGGGTATCGTTTTCTCCCGAAGCGGAGTTGGAGGACCTTTGTTCCCGGGCAGAGGCGGCCCTGACCCTCATGGGACCGAAGTCAGCGTGGAGCTGGACTTCTCCGGAAACGCTGGGGGATCGGGCCTCGCGGGAGGCCATAGAAGAGACCTACCGGGGTTATACGGAGGAGTTCATTCAGCGCAAGTGCGATATGCCGCTGTATACCGTCTCTGTCTCCTACGCCGAGTACCGGCATAAGCTCCTGACCGCGAACGGGTACTATGCCGCCCTGGCGGCAATTCTGAAGAAATGAAAAACCGGTCCCGGCCTCCGGATGGAGGTCGGGACCGCAGATTGCAGACTAAGCACCAAAGCCTCGCAGAGTTCGCGCCCGCAGGCGCGAAGTATTGGGATCGTTTTCGAGCGGAATTTATTTCTGCTCGAAAATACTGCTCGCGAAGCGTACTGTGCGAGCGAAGCGAGTGCGGGGAGCGGAGTGTAAGCCAAATCGACCGGGAACCCAACGAAGTGGGTCCCGGTCGAAGCGTGTCGACTTTGTCGACACGCTCAGGTCCCGGCCTCCGGATGGAGG